>JBIIHR010000134.1:0-4646 GCA_044235655.1 Cyanobium sp.
CAAAGACGTGCTGCAGCGCAAGGACATCATCATTGATCATATTTATGTCCCCATGCGCAATCTGCAGGCCGCCGCCGAAAGCAGACGCCGCGTGACAGGAGTGAATTTATCCCGGGAAGGAGCAAGCACTCGCATGAAGCGCAAGTGGCTGCAGATGTGCTATGGCAAGCAATCCTTTAAAGACACGATTTACGATGGAGGCATCCTGCCCGGCCCAAAAGCCTCGTCGAAACAAGAGGAAATTCTTCGTGACAGGCTTTACAACTTGCTCCTCGCAGCATCCAACTCCGAAGTCCCTGTCACGTTCATGCATTATCCAAGAATCACCAAGGATTGCAACTATCTTTATGGGAAACTTCGATTCCTTCTCCCCGATATCACCTATGAACATTTCCGTCTCACCTTCGCGAACACGGTAAAAACAGACCTGATTCACATCTTCAATCACCAGGACAGTTGGGAAGCTTCCGATTCAGCTGGCAGCCAAGAAGCAGCCTGAACAAAGTGGAAGTGCAGCAAACCTGCTGCAGGGGCGCACGCCACGCGCCATGGGCTCGAGGGGAGTTTGAGAGACTGCCACCTGCCAGACCAGAGTTCTCCCTCCCGCCCCCCCATGGCTGACCGCTTTGATCTGATCGTGCTCGGGGCCGGCTCCGGGGGCCTGGCCGCCGCCAAGCGGGCGGCTTCCCACGGCGCATCGGTGGCCATCGTGGAGGGCGATCGGGTGGGGGGCACCTGCGTGATCCGGGGCTGTGTGCCAAAGAAACTGCTGGTGTACGGGTCGGCTTACCGCCACCTGCTCGCCGATGCCCCCAGCTACGGCTGGGAGGTGGGCGAGGTGCGCCTCAACGCGTCCCGTCTGCTGGCCAATGTTCGCGCCGAAGTGGACCGGCTCAATGCCCTGCACATTGGCTTTTTGGAGAAGGCCGGGGTGGAGCTGGTGCGGGGTTGGGGACGCTTCGCTGGACCCAACCGCATCAGCGTGACCAGCGCCGATGGGAGCGTGCGGGAACTGGAAGCCGAAAGGCTGTTGATCGCCGTGGGCGGCCGGCCCCACCGACCCGAAATCCCCGGGGCGCACCTGGGCTGGATGAGCGACGACATGTTTGAGCTGGAGACGTTGCCGGAGCAGATGGTGGTGGTGGGCGCTGGCTTCATCGCCTGTGAATTCGCCTGCATCCTCAATGGTCTTGGCGTGCAAGTGACCCTGCTGGTGCGGGGCGACCACCTGCTGCGGGGTTTCGATCGGGAATCCAGCGAGGCGGTGCGCGCCGGCATGGAGGCGGCCGGCATCACCATCCGCCTGGCCCACTCCCCCGCGGCGATCAGCGGCCAGTGCCTGCCCGGCGAGCTCACCGTCACCACCCAGAGCGGCGAAACGATCCCCTGTGGCGGCGTGCTCCTGGCCACGGGCCGGCAACCCTTTCTCCAGGGCCTCAACCTGGAAGCGGCGGGAGTGGCCGTGGAAAAAAACCGGATCCCGGTGGACCCGGATCAACGCACCAATGTGCCCCACATCTACGCGGTGGGAGACGTGACCGACCGGATCTGCCTGACACCCGTGGCCATCGATGAGGGACGAGCCTTTGCGGACACGGTGTATGGCCACAGGCCGCGCCAGGTGGATCACGGACTGGTGGCCTGCGCGGTGTTCAGCCAGCCGGAGCTGGCCAGCGTGGGGCTCACGGAAGAAGAGGCGATCGCCCGCCACGGCAGCGAAGCCATCGGGGTGCACCGCGCCCGCTTCCGGCCCATGAGCCAGGCACTCCCCGCCCGGGATCCGAAGGTGTTGCTCAAGTTGATCGTGGAGCGAGCCAGCGGGCGGGTGCTGGGCTGCCACATGGTGGGGGAGCATGCCGCGGAGATCATCCAGATGGCGGCGATCCCCCTGGGGATGGGGGCCACCAAGGCCGATTTCGACCGCACCATGGCGCTGCACCCCTCCGTGGCGGAGGAGTTCGTGACCCTGCCGAACTGAAGATGGCCAGCCCCCCTTGAGCCCCCCGCCCCCCGCGATCGACCATGCCCTGCGGTTGCGCCAGCTCTGGCTCACCTATCTGCTCGCCATGCTCTTCCACGTGGATCTGGGCCTGATGCCCCTCTTCCATGGCCTCTCGCCTGAAATCGAGAGCCACGTGGATCCCGGCAGGCTGTCGCTGGTGTTCTGGGGGATGCTGATTTACTTCCTGATCCCGTTGCTGGCGATCCTGCTGATCACGTGGACCTCCAGCAACCCCGCCACAGCAGGCCGCTGGCGCTGGTGGCGGCGGGTGCACTTCTGGCTGAGCCTGGTGTACACGATCACCAACGTGCCCCACCTGATCGCCGACATCCTGGTGCCCGATTCCCGCAGCGACCAGGTGGCCCTGATGGTGGTGCTGCTGGGGATCGGGCTGCTGATCAACGTGGAGGGATGGCGCTGGTGGCGCCATCCCTCAGGCGGTTAAGGAAGATCCCACCTCCTGTGGCACCCGAGCGTGGAGGGAGGCCCGCAGCTGGCGCAGGGCCCGTTGCTCCAGGCCCTGCACCGTGCTTTTCGTGAGCCCCATGCAATGCGCCACCTGGCTGAGGGAACGGAGATCTTCGCCGCCGTAGCGCAGGCGCAACACTCTGCGCGCCTGGGCATTGAGCTGGGCCATACCGCGTTCCAGCCAGCGGTAGTCGTCCTCCATCTGGGGCTCGCGACCATCGCTCAGCACATCGAGAAGCTGGCCGTCTTCCTCGGCGCCGACGGGCTGATCCAGGGACACCACGCGGCCAGCCTGGTGGGCTTCCAGGGCATGGATCAGGCGAGCGGGTTCGCTCCCGAGCTGAACCGCCAGCTCCTCCAACGAGAGTGAGGGGCTGGCCTGCCGCAGGGTCTGCACCGCCCCGGCCAGCTTGCGAAGGCTGAGGGGCACCCGCAGGATCTGCCCCTGCTCCGTCTGCCCACGCCGCACGGCCTGGCGGATCCACCAGTAGGCATAGGTGGAGAAGCGGTAGCCGCGACTGGGATCAAACAGCTCCACCGCCCGGATCAGGCCGATGTTGCCGGCCTGAATGAGATCCATCAGATCCACTCCCGCCGGCTCCCGCAGCTGGTGCCTGCACACCGACACCACCAGCCGCAGGTTGGCCTTCACCATGCGATCCATGGCCCGCCGTCCGGAGCGCAGCTCCGCTGGCGTGGGGGAAGGGGACAGCTGCCAGCGACGGACGATCGTCCCCAGATGCACCTCCTCGTCGGGAGTGAGCAGGGGGATGGCCGCGATGCGCCTGAGATAGGCCTGTATGCCATCGCTGCTCGGTGTCCGGTGTTCCGCCATGTGTTTGCTCTGGATCAACACGTCCTTCAGCCTTTCCGACCCCATGGGGATTCAACGGGTCTTGCGGCGCAAGTGGCGCGGGCTTGCAGCGCATGTGTTCCGGCCCTTTACGCCCTGTCACTCCACCGGCACCTGCACGGCGGAAGGGGGAGTGGCGGCTCCAGCTTTTTTGGGGATTTCGATGGTGAGCTGGCCCTCCTTCGCCGATGCCTTGAGACCTGCCTCATCGGCATCGGCGGGCAGGGTGAAACTGCGGGTGAAGCTGCCGTAAACCCGCTCCACCCGATGCATACGATCCTTGTCCTCACGGCTCTCCTGGCGCCGTTCTCCCTGCAGGGTGAGCACCCCCTGTTCGAGGGTCACCTTGAGGTCGTTCTTCTCCACCCCGGGAATGTCGGCCTGGATCAGGTAGATGCCATCGGTCTCCCGGATGTCGACCCGCGGCTGCCAGTCGCCAAGGGCTCCCCAATGACGACTGCTGGGCCAGGCCACCAGCCGCCCATAGCGATCAAAGAACTCTTCGATGCCCTTCATCGGTTCCCATTTCTCCAGAGCCATGGCGGTGCCAGCAACTACCCCCAAGCTATGGAGACCAACCGATGCCGTATGCCCTGCCACGGCTGCAAATCAGCAGCAGCAGGCCCCAAGAAAGCGGAGTGTTCTCTGCGTTGCGTTTAGCCCTGTTTCGAGAGGTAGGCATCCAGGAAGCTCAGGGGCCGGGCCATGGTGGCCGAAAACCCCAGCAGCCCCGGATCCCGATAGCTGTAGAGCAGGCTGTCATCCCGGTCCAGCAGAAAGGTGCCGCCCCGCTGGGTGAGGTAGTCGTCGCTGGGCACATAGGTGCGCCAGTGGGAGAGCACCTCCACCATGTTGCGCAGGCGCACGGTGGCCAGCTCAAAGGGCCGCTGAAACCCCTCCCCTCCAGCCAGGCTGAACAGAGGGCTGGCGAGGAGCTGGGGGGCGGAGCGATCCCCCCTGTAGCCGCGGAACACTTCCGCCAAGGTGCCCGGTGAGCCCACCCCGGCGCACATCAGCAGCAGGGAGGGCCAGGGGCCGCCAGGGGCCTGGAGCCCTTCGGAGAGACCGAGGGCCCGGTGCAGTCGCGGGGTGCCCTCCACCTGCAACAGCTCCCGCGGCAACCCTGTGAACCCACAGAAGCGATCCGCGCCGGCGTCATCGCCGATGCCGACCGCCAGGAGGGCGATCCCCGCCTCTTGCAGCTGGGGCAGGGCAGCGGCGAGGGCCTGGGCATATTCCAGGCTGTCGAAGTCGCCCAGCTGGGAGAGCAGCACCACCAACCGGCGGCGGCCAGGGCCCATGCCGGGTACCTGGGCCAGGTGG
>JBIIHR010000135.1:0-4641 GCA_044235655.1 Cyanobium sp.
CCGCCACGGTGTAGCTGCGCAGCACCCGGGCCAGGCCGCTGATGCGCTCACTGCGGATGGGGTTGCGTTTGTGGGGCATGGCGGAGCTGCCCTTTTGCCCCTTGGCGAAGTTTTCCTCCACCTCCAGCACGTCGCTGCGCTGCAGGTTGCGAATCTCCGTGGCGAAGCGCTCCAGGGAGGCGCCAATCAACGCCAGGGTCTGCACGTAGTCGGCATGGCGATCCCGGCTGATCACCTGGGTGCTGGCCGTATCGGGCTCCAGCCCCAGCAGCCGGCAGGTGATGGCTTCCACTTCGGGATCGGTGTTGGCGTAGGTGCCCATGGCACCGCTCACCTGGCCCACGGCCACGGTGGTTTTCAATCGCGCCAGCCGCTCCTGGTTGCGCAGGGTTTCCGCGAGCCAGCCCGCCACCTTGAAGCCGAAGGTGATCGGCTCGCCATGGATCGCATGGGAGCGGCCGATCATCACCGTGTCCTTGTGGGAGCGGGCCAGCTCCCGCAGGGCTTCGATCAACCGGGCCTGTTCCTTCTCCAGCTCCACCACGGAGGCCTTGAGCTGCAGGGCCAGGCCCGTGTCCAGCACATCCGAGCTGGTCATGCCTACATGGATGTAACGGCCCGCATCGCCCACGTGTTCATTCACGTTGGTGAGGAAGGCGATCACGTCGTGCCGCACCTCCGCCTCGATCTCCAGGATCCGGGACACGGAGAAGGCCGCCCGCTCGCGAATCTGCGCCATCGCCTCGGCGGGCACCCGCCCCAGATCCGCATTGGCCTGGCAGGCAGCGATCTCCACCTCCAGCCAGCTGCGAAACTTGGCCTCCTCAGTCCAGAGAGACCCCATTTCGGGAAGGGTGTAGCGCTCGATCAAGGGCGGACGATTGGGGGGCATCCCAACCTATCGGGAGGCCGGTCGGCCTTCGGAATCAGCTTGGACCGACGGGCTGAGAAGCTTGGCTGCGGCAGTGGATCTGAAGTTTCGGTCTCTGTTCAGGCTGCGGAGGTGAGCTTGCGATGGGCCACTTCCAGGTGAAGCAGGTTGCCCCAGGATTGTTGGCGGATCCAGCAGCGGCCGCCGCGACACTGGATCAGTTGAAAGGGGGGCAGATCGTCGGGATGATCGTGCAGCCGCACGAAAGTGCCGGGCCGCAGCAGTTCAAACACATCGGCGAGCTGGATGGGGCTCTCCCGTTCCACGATGAGCTTCCGAGGTGGCGTTATCCTCTCTTTCTTGTGAAGAGAAGGGCCCGCTCCTCGGTTTTTGTTCCGTTTTCTGCTTGGAAACCATGACCAAACGGCAGCGGTTGGATCTGCTGCTGCTGCAGCGGGGGCTTGCCACGAGTCGGGAGCAGGCGCAGCAGTTGATTCGGGCGGGCTGGGTGCGCCAAGCCGGTCGGGTGCTTGATAAGCCTGGAACCGCCCTGCTCCCCGATGCCCCTCTGGAGGTGGAAGCTCGCCCCCGCTACGTGTCCCGCGGCGGCGACAAGCTGGAAGCGGCGCTGAAGGCCTTTTCGATCCCCCTCAATGGTCGGGTTTGCCTCGATGCCGGCCTCTCGACGGGGGGCTTCAGTGATTGCCTCCTCCAGCAGGGAGCCACCCGGATCTATGGCATCGATGTGGGCTACGGCCAGGTGGCCTGGAGCCTGCGCACCGATCCCCGGATGGTGCTGCGGGAACGCACCAACGTGCGACACCTCCTGCCGGCCGAACTTTATGGGCCAGAGGATCCCTGGCCCGATCTGGCGGTGGCCGATCTCTCCTTCATTTCCCTCACTTGCGTGTTGCCCGCTTTGGGCGCCCTGCTCCGTTCCCTCTCCCCGCAGGATCCGGTGGAGATGGTGCTGTTGGTGAAGCCTCAGTTCGAGGTGGGCCGGGAAGGGGTGGGGAAAGGCGGAGTGGTGCGGGATCCGGCGGCCCATGCCCGGGCCATTGGCCGCGTGCTGGAGGCCGCTGTCGCCCTGGGCTGGCAGGGCCGGGGGCTCACCGGATCTCCGATCACCGGCCCGGCCGGTAACCATGAATATCTCCTCTGGCTGGCCTCCAGTGCTGGTGGCCTACTCCCGGACGAGGGGAGCCTTGGCCCCCTGAATCCAGAAGCGATCAGGGCGGTGGTGGCGACCACGCTTCGCCCAGGTGGTCGCCCAGCCGCGGCGGCTGAAGACTCAGCCGCCCCCTAGATCGCGGTGCTGTCCCGGTCGCCGGTGCGGATGCGAATCACCGACTCCACCGGGGAGATGAAGATCTTGCCGTCACCGATCTCACCGGTGCGGGCGGCTTCTTGGATGGCATCCACAACGGTGGCCACCCGCTCGTCGTCCACCACGATCTCCAGTTTCAGTTTCTGCAGAAATTCCACGGTGAATTCCGAACCCCGATAGCGCTCCACCTGGCCTTTCTGCCGGCCAAAGCCCCTCACTTCGCTCACGGTCATGCCCACAATCCCCGCATTCACCAGCGCAATCTTCACGTCTTCGAGCTTGAAGGGGCGGATGATGGCCTCAATCTTTTTCATGGTTCAGGGTGTGTGGGGGAAGCGGGGTGGTGTGGAGGAAGTCTCTCAGACCCGGGGCCGGATCGCAGGGTGTGACTGCGATCAGCAAAACTATCTTTAGGCCGCACAGGGGAGGGTTCGGGGGTGGCCGTTGCTACCAACCCCCCGCCGCTGTGCCCTGGCTCTCATCTGCACGCTTCCCTTCCATGTCTGTCCCCCCTTCGCCTGCCACCACCACCCCCCTCTATGGCCAGCGGGCGATCGAGGAAGGGGAGCTGGTCTGTTTTGCCAACCCCAGAATCGGCCGACCCTACGAGGTGGCGATTGAGCTGCCGGAATTCACCTGCCATTGCCCCTATTCGGGCTATCCCGACTTCGCCGTGCTGCGGTTGCTCTATCAGCCCGGCCCCCAGGTACTGGAGCTCAAGGCTCTCAAGCTCTACATCAACAGCTATCGCAACCGCACCATCTCCCACGAGGAGGTGGCCAACCGGATTCTGGATGATTTGGTGCAAGCCTCTGATCCCCAGTGGATGGAGCTGGTGGCGGATTTTCATCCCCGCGGCAATGTGCACACGGTGGTGAGGGTCAGCCACGGGGTGCGTCAGCCCTGTTGAGGGGTCTCTTCAGGGGTTTCGATCCCCTCCAGAAGGGTGGGGAGTTCCCTGGCAAAGGCCGTGAGATTGCGGTTGCACAGTCCGGCCGCATGGAGGCGCCGACCCCCGTCCCGTTGTTCCTCCACCGCCCAGAGTTGGCGGGTGGCCACCACGCTGAGCCCTCCACCGAGAAGGGCGATGGCAAAGCCGGTGTACACCAGGGGAACCCCTGGATCCCGTTTGAGCAGAATGCCACTGGCGGGGAGCACCCCCGCCACCCGGATCGGTAAACCCTGCACCTCCTGGGGCTCTCCTCCAGGCTGGAGGAGGGCAAGGGAGCTGCCATCGGCGGCAAACACCTCCACCGGCCCCACCTCGCTGGTGAGGGTGAGCAACACGGGCTGGCTTCCATCGGGTCGGGTGGGGAGCAGCAATCCCCACACCTGCTCACCGAGCTGGGGAAAGCGTTGGAGGGGAAGCTCCAGCACGGGGGATCGACCCAGTTGGATCTGGATGGCAGCCAGGGTCCAGTCCGCCTGGTAAAGCGTCATGCCCCGGTAGCGGAGCGGGTGGTTGACGCTGATCTCCGCCTGCTGGGTGATCGTGGAGGAAGGGGCTGGGGCTTCGGTCGGGGGATCGGGAGCAGGACCGGGGGCACCGGGGGGAATCAGGCGCAAGCGGGAGGTGAACTGTTCCGGCCTGCCGGCAGGATCCCTGCTGATGGAAAAGTCATCCAGGGCCAGGGTGACCTGGGGCCGACCTTGCCGATCCAACAGCTCCAGTTCCCGGCCTGGGGCCAGGAACTGTTCCAGTCGCTGGCCCGCCAAGGCTCCCCAGGCCGAACCCACCATCAACACCACCATCCCCGCGTGCACCAGCAGGGGACCCACCCGTCCCAACACCCCTTTGCGTGCGGCCAGGCGACCCTCCTGGCTTCGGACGCTCCACCCCCGTTCCCGCAGGCGCTGGCCAAGCACGGCCAGGCCGTCAGCCCTGGGATGGGTGAGGGTTTCGGCCAGGGCCAGTTTGCTCAGCTGGCGGGGGGTGGTGTAGTCGATCCAGCGCAGGGAGGCCTGCAGGGCCGGCCACTGCCGGCGCCAGCTGCAGAGGATCAGGGCCAGGCCCAACAGGGCCAGGAGCGTCAGAAACCAGCCGCTGGAATACACATGGTCGAGTTGGAGCCGCAGGATCCCTTCTCCCTTCAGCCAGCCGAGCCAGGGGGCATCGTCGTAGCGCTGGTGATAAAACTCCAGGCTTTCTTTCTGGGGAATGGCGGTGCCGATGCCGCTGGCCACGGCGATCAGCAGGAGCAACCCGATCGCCAGGCGGAGATCGGCGATCCAGGCCACCAGGCGCAACAGCCGTCGCCAGGAACCCATGGCAGGGGTGAGGGTGGTCATGCCAGGTGGGCCGCCAGGGTGAGGGCGCCGGTGGTGAGCAGAACCACGCCACTGATGGGCGGAATCCAGCGGCCCAGAAGCCGGAGCTGCATCAGGCTGGGCAGGCTTGCCGCCAGGGTGCCTGCCAGCAGCAGGGGCAACACCTGCCCAGCGC
>JBIIHR010000136.1:0-4570 GCA_044235655.1 Cyanobium sp.
CTGACGGGCGGAGGAAATTCCGATGTGTTTGGCTTCCGATTTTCGCATTCTCCCCTGAATAAACCGGATCGGATCACCGATTTTGCTTTTGGCACAGATAGAATCGATTTGTTTTCTCCGAGTGGCTCCTTCCTACCTGCCCCCGCAACGTTCACCAGAGCGTCCAACAACAGCAGGGCGGCTTCGCTCCTCGCACTGACCAGTGCTGTGTTTGCTGACGCCAATGGCGCAAAGGCAGGCAATCAGGCGCTTGGAGCCAACAGTGCGGTGCTTGTGCAAGCCACAAATCCCGCAATTGTTGGCACCTACTTGTTGATTAACAACGCAATAGCAGGACGCTCCACCACTGAGGATCTGCTCGTTAACCTGCGTGGTTCCACGGGCACCTTGCCTTCCCTTGGCGGGATCGACCCCGCAAGGGTGTTCATCTGAAGCCGAGATCAATTCGGCCCCGTGCGCACCACCTGGGCGCTGGATCCCTTTTCGCCCGTGCTCACCTCAATGCCCGCCCGAATGCGTTCCTTGAGGGCGCCCACGTGGCTGATGATGCCGATCATTCGGCCGCCATCGCGCAGGCGGTCGAGCTCGTCCATCGCCAGCTGCAGATTGTCGGGATCGAGGGTGCCGAAGCCCTCATCGATGAACAGCGCTTCCAGGTGCAGCCCGCCCGTTCTGGCTTCCACCACATCGGCCACCGCCAGGGCCAGGGCCAGCGACGCCTGGAACGTTTCCCCGCCCGAGAGGCTGTTCACCTCCCTTTCCTCACCGGTGTAGGCATCCAGCACCCGCAGGCCCAGCCCCGCCTGTCGGCCCCCTCTGCCCCCTTCATCGCTCAGCCGCAGCTGATAGCGGCTGGAGGTCATCAGCTCCAGCCGCTGGTTGGCATAGCTGCAGATGTCGTCCAGATAGGCCGAGAGCACCCAGCGCTGCAGAGAGATGTAGGGAGCTGCCTTGCCCTGGCAGCGCTCCGCCACGCCCACCACGAGCTCGGCCTGCTTCTGCAGGCCCCGGGCAGTCTCCTCCCCCTGCCGATGTTGTTCCGCCAACCGGGCGATGTCCTGCTGGGTGCCGCGGGCCTCGCTCAGCCGCTCCAGGGCACGCACCCGGTTGGCATCTGCCGCCGCCAAAGCTCCATCCACGGCTTCGCCATCCGGAGCCTCCTGGGGCAGCCCCTGCAGGTCCTCGGAGGCCAGCGCGCCCTTCAGGGAAATCACCTCCTTCTCGTAGGCCTCGATGCGCTCCGCCCAGAGCTGTCTCTTGGCCGCGTCCGCCCCCCGCAGCGCCTCCTCCACCGCCGCAGCCGTCGCGAAGGGGGAGCTGGTCAGGGCCTGCGCCAGGGCCTTTGCGGCCTCCCCATGACGTGTAGCCGCCTGGCTGCGGGCGAGGGTGGCGCTTGCCAGCTCCTTCAGGGCCCGCTCCAGCGGCTGGAACCCCTCCAGAACCGCCACCGGATCGATGCCCTCCCCCAGCTCCCGCACCAGCTCCTGCTGCAACGCGGCAGCCCGCTCTCCTGCTTCCTTTGCGGCGCTCTGCACCAGGGCGAGGCGGGTGCGGGTGGCCTGGCCCTGCTCCCGAGCCTGCTCCAGAGCCTGCTCCCGGTTCGCAATCGCCCGCTCCAACCCCTCCACCTGCTTGGCCAGCTCCTGGGCGCTCTTCAGGGCGGCGAGGGCTTCACTGGCCGCCTTCCGAGCTGCCTCGGGATCCGTCGCCGTTGCTCCCGCCTTCTCCCGCAACCCCTTCAGGCTCTCCTGGGCAGCGGCCACTGCGGCGGCCCTCTCCTGTGCCTGCGACGTGGCGAGGCTCACCTGCCCCTCCGCCAGGGTGATCTGCGTTTCGCTGATCAATGCTCCCTCCCCCTGACGGGGGGCCGGATGGCTCGTGGCTCCGCACACCGGGCAGGGATCCCCCTCCGCCAGGCCCTTCGCCAGCTGGGCCGCCATTCCTGCGATCTGCCGCTGCCGCAGGTCGAGCAGGCCCTCCCGGGCGCGATTGAGGGCGGCGTCCGCCTGGTTCTGGGCGGTGAGGGCGTTCCGCTCGGCCGTTTCGGCAGGCTCGATCCCCGCCGCCGCCTGGGCCCGCTGGCGAGCGTCCTCCGCGGCGCGCTGCAGCCCATCCACCTGATCCCGCGCCGTGCGGGCTTTCGCGCAGGCCTCGATCGCCTCCTGTCGCTCCCGTTGTTGTTTTTCCCTCACTCCCTGGCCATCCGCCAGGCTCCTGGCCAGGGCCTCCCCTTCCCGGCCGTTCTCCTGTTCCCGCGCCCTGGCTTCGGCGGCCTCCTTCGCCGTACGCACCAGCCCAACCACCTCCGCCCGCCGGGCCGCCAGCGCCTCGCTTGCCGACTGCAGTGCCTCTTGCCCCGGTTCCTGCGTCAGATCGAGGAGGACGACCTCCACCGGCAGCGCGAGGGCGCCGTTCCGGGCGCGAAGAGTCTGCAGCAGCTGGGCATGGAGGCGTTCCTGCCATCCCGCCAGAGCGTCCCGGGCGGCCCGTTCCGCCTCCAGGGCGGGCCTCAGAGCTTCGGCCTGCTCCGCCCGCTTCCACCGTTGCCGGTAGGCCTCCACCACCTCCGCCTTGCCTTCCAGCTCTACCAGCCGGGCGGAGGCCGTGGCTCGTCGCCGCCAGCGATCCAGCACGAGATCGGTGGCACGCTTCACCCGCTGGGCCTCCTCCAGGGCGGTGGTGGCCACTCCCAGGTCCTTCTCGCTTTGGCTGGTGATCCCCTGGATGCGGTGCTCCAGCTGATCCAGGGCCGCCTGATCCGCCGGTGGTCCTGCCTCCTCCCCGTCGATCCGGTAGGGGCTCCATTCCTGCCCCGCCTGCTGGCGCAGCACCTCCTGGGCCCTTGCGCACTCCAGCTGGGCGACGCGCGCGGCACGGGCCTGCTCCTCCAGCCAGTGGCCGGCCCGCTCAAACACCACCGTATTGAAGAGCGTTTTCAGCAGGGTTTCCCGCTCCTCTGCCCGGGCCCGCAGCACCTCGGCGAACTTCCCCTGGGGCAGCAGGATCACCTGCCGAAACTGGCTGGCGTTCAGCCCCACCAGTTGCTCCACCTCCCTGGTCACCTCTGTGTTGCGGCTGGCAACGGGGTGCTTCTCCCCCCTATCCAGCCGGAACAGAACGGCCGTGGGGGGCTTCTCTGTGAAACCGCTGCCCCGGCTTTTCGGTGCGTTGTGCGCGGGGCAGCGCTCCACTTCGTAGCGGCGGCCTGCTGCTGAGAACTCCAGCTGCACCCGCGGCACGGCGCCGGCGGCGGCGTGATCCGATCTCAGCCCCTTGAGGTTTCGATCCCCCGACACCTCCCCATAGAGCGCAAAGCAGAGGGCGTCGAGCAAAAAAGTTTTGCCTGCACCGGTGCTGCCGTGGATCAGAAACAGCCCTTCCTGGCTGAGGACATCGAAGCTGATCGCCACCGGCTCGGCGTAGGGGCCGAAGGCCTCCATCCGCAGGAGGTGGGGCCTCATCGCTCCTCGCCCCTGCTGGCGGCCTCCAGGGCCTCCCGCAGCAGCTGGGCTTCCGCTGCCCGGGCCGGGCGCCCCTGCTGATCGGCATAGAAGGCCGTCGTGAGCTCCAGGGGCGAGCGGGCCTGGCGCACCTGCGCCTGTCGACTGCTGATCGCCGCCCGGGCCACCTCCGGCGGCCGGTAGCGCAGCTCGGCCAGATGGGGAAAGCGCCGCTGCAGCCGCGCCCGGGCCTGCAGGGGCAGGGTTTCATCGGTGAGGATCGCCCGCACCCGCGCCCCCGTGGCTTCCTCCAGGCCGGGATCACGCAACAGCTGTTCGATCGGGCCTTCGATCGTCGCCAGGGGGCGCCCCACGTTGAGGGGCACCCGCTCCACGGAGGGCACCCCTGCGCCGTTGAGCTCGATCAGCCGCACCACCTTCTGCTGGTGTTGCTCCGAGAAGGAATAGGCCAGGGGCGAACCGGAATAGGCCAGGCGGGCACCATCCAGATCCTGGCAGCGGTGCAGATGGCCCAGGGCTACCAGATCAAACCCCGCGAAGGCCCCCACGCTCACCTGATCCACATTTCCCACGCTGAGCTCCCGCTCTGATTCGCAGGGTTCGCCGCCTGCCACAAAGGTGTGGGCCACCACCACGGAGCGATGTCCGGGCCGGCGGCGCAGGTCGTCCCGCAGTCGCTCCAGGGCCAGCCGGGTGACGTCCTCATGGCGCAGGCGTGTGGTGGCAGGCGCCTGTTCAATGCTCAGGACGGGACCATCCACTGTGGGATCCAGGAAGGGCAGGGGATAAATCGCCACCGGGGAGCCGCCCCGTCGGGCGTTCACCAGCACGGGCTCCTGGGCCCGGCGTACCTCCCCCCGGATCGACACCCCCAGGGCCGAAAGCAGAGGGTCGTAGACCGATACCCGCACATGGGAATCATGGTTGCCGGCAATGGCGATCACCGCCGCGCCGCTGAGCTGAAGCTGGGCCAGGGTGTCGTTGAACAGCTGCACCGCTTCGGCGGGGGGGATGGCCCTGTCGTAGATGTCGCCGGCAATCAGCACCGCATCCACCTCCCCCTCCCTGGCGAGCTCCACGATGCGGGCCATTGCTTGCGCCTGCTCCTC
>JBIIHR010000137.1:0-4564 GCA_044235655.1 Cyanobium sp.
TTGCCGTGCCCACTTCTGGGCCAGAAGCTGCTCCCGCGGATCAATGGCAAAGCGCTTCTGACGCTCCTCCTGGGGCACCCACACATTGCGGCAGGGCCACACCTGCCTGACCTGCCAGCGGGGCCCTAGCAGCAAGGCGCAGCCCTCCTCCGGTGCGGCGGCCTGCAGCACCCGGTGGAGAACGGTCAGCACCTTCCGACTGAAACAAATTTCGTCTGGCACGGTTTGCCCAGCACCGGTAGGTTGGATCTGTAACTCCAGAAGCGATCTGAGGCGATGAGTGACGCCACGACCGAAACCCCTGATGTGAAGAGCCCTGAAAGCGAAAATAGTCCGGAGACCACCTTCGACTTCCAGCAGCGCTACGGGGAAGTGGTGGGCAAGGTGAACGAAACCCTCGACAAGGTCGACTGGAGCCAGCTTGGGAAGTTTGGCAAAGCAGCCGGCATCCTTCTGGCTGTGATCATTGCCCAGATTCTGATCAAGGGTGTGCTGGACACCATCAATCTGCTTCCCATCGTGCCTGGTCTGCTCGAGCTCCTGGGACTGGTGGTGGTGGGCAACTGGGCCTGGAAAAATCTCACCACCAGTGAGAAGCGTTCGGAGCTCATGTCCCAGGTCGATCATTTGAAAAAGGAATATCTGGGCTGAATTGCCTCCGGTTGCTTCAATCACCAAAGCGAGCCCAGGAGTGAGGACATCAAGGCCTGGGCTTGTTGGTTGTAAGCACCGCCAAAAAGGTTGGCATGGTTGAGCAGGTGGTAGAGGTTGTAGATCTCCTTCCGGCTTTGCCAACCCTCGGCCAACGGCCATTCTTCGTTGTAGCCCTGGAAAAAGGCCTCGGGAAAGCCGCCAAACAGCCGGGCCATCGCCAGGTCGGTCTCCCGATCCCCCCGATAGATCGCTGGGTCGTACACGCTGGCACCTCCTCCGGCCAGGAGGCCCCCATTGCCGCTCCAGAGGTCCCCATGGACCAGGCATGGCTCTACCTCTCGGCTATCGAGCCAGCCGGGGAGGCGCTCCAGCAACCGATCGGCTCCTTCCAGGCACCGGCCCTTGCGGGCCAGCGAGCGCAATTGGGGCCTCAGGCGGCATTCTGTGAAAAACAGGCCCCAGCTCCCGTTCCACCCATTGGTTTGGGGGGAAGCGCCGATGAAGTTGTCGCGCTCCCAGCCGAAACCTCGGAGATTCCCGGTGTCTCCTGGGGCGCGCTCGAGGCTCTGGCGGTGCAGACGAGCCAGGTTGGCCCCGAAGGTGGCCCAGGCTCCTGGGCTTGGGGCACCCCGGGTCAGTTCCAACCAGGGCAGCACCAGCACGGCCTGGTCTCCCGCCTGGCCCAAGGCGAGGGGCGTGGGGATCCGGAGGCCAGGGGGCGCCGCCTGGGCCAGGGCCCTCAGTCCTTCGGCCTCCGCGTCCAGTAGGGGCCCCTGCTCGGCCCGGTTGGTTTTGGCAAACAGTCGCCCCCCGTCGCGGGTCTGCAGGCACCAGGCCCTGTGGATGCAGCCACCCTCCACCGGGGTGCGGGCCACCAGGGAGATCGAAAGCTGCTCCCTGAGCCAGGGGGCAAGGGGATCGACCTCGGCGCGGACCATGGGACGGGGGGAGCATGAAAAACTCTATGCTCCACAGCCATGACCGATGTGCTGGTGGTGGGCGCCGGCATTGCCGGGTTGACGGCAGCCGCCCTGCTCGCCCAGAGGGGCCGTTCCGTGGTGCTGCTGGAGGCCCATCATCAAAGTGGGGGCTGTGCCGGCACCTTCCGCCGTGGCCCCTATGTGTTTGATGTGGGGGCCACCCAGGTGGCAGGCCTGGAGCCCAGTGGCATCCATGCCCGGCTCTTTGCCGCGCTTGGGGTGCCGGCCCCGGCGGCCAGCCCCCTCGATCCCGGCTGCGTGGTCGACCTGGCGGATGGCCAGCGCCCGATAGCCCTTTGGCGGGATCCCCAGCGATGGCGCCAGGAGCGGGAGCAGCAGTTTCCTGGCAGTGGCGCTTTCTGGTCGCTCTGCGAAACGCTGCAGCGGTCCACCTGGGCCTTTGCCGATCGGGATCCGGTGCTCCCCCCCCGCTCCTGGTGGGACCTGGGCCAGCTGCTGGCCGCCCTCGATCCGGGGGTGGTTGCTTCCGGGGTGTTCACCACCAGCACGGTGGCCGACCTGCTCACGCTCACCGGAGCCGCCCGGGGGGAGGGGGGGCGGCGGTTGCGGCGTTTTCTCGACCTTCAGCTGCAGCTCTATTCCCAGGAGCCCGCGGATCGCACGGCGGCCCTCTACGGCGCCACTGTGCTCTCGGTGGTGCAGGAGCCCCGGGGGCTGTGGCACCTGGAGGGCTCGATGCAGGCCCTTAGTTCCGCCCTGGAAGAGGGGCTGGCGGCGGCGGGGGGAGAGCTGCGCCTGCGTCATCGGGTGCAAAAGCTGCTTCCGCCCGGGGCCCGATCTGAGGCCTGGACGGCGGAAGGGGTGGGCCCTGGCGGGGTGCCCTTTGCTCTGTCGGCCAGGGATGTGGTGCTCACCCTGCCGCCCCAGACCTTGCCAGAGCTGGTGGGCGAAGCCCTTCCGTCCGGCTACCGCCGGCGCTTGGAAGGACTCCACGAGCCCAGTGGCGCTCTGGTGTTCTACGGAGTGGTGGAGCGTCGCCACCTGCCCCCTGCCGTGGCCAGCCATCTTCAGCTGGATTGGCCCGATCCAGGCCCCCTGTTTGTGTCCGTGAGCCAGGAGGGGGATGGGCGAGCGCCCCTGGGAGAGGCAACGGTGATCGCCAGCGTGTTCACCCCAGCACGGCCCTGGTTTGGCCTGGAAGAGACGGACTACCAGGCCCGCAAGCAGGAGGCCATGGCTGGAATGCAGGCTGGTCTGGCCAGGCTTCTGGGCCTGGAGGCCCGCCACTGGCGCCATGCCGAACTGGCTACCCCCCGGGGGTGGCAGGGATGGACCGGTCGCCCCTGGGGCTATGTGGGGGGGCTAGGTCAGCATCCGAGCCGCTTCGGACCCTTCGGCCTGGCCAGCCGCACGCCCCTCCCCGGCCTCTGGCTCTGCGGCGATTCCCTCCATCCTGGGGAGGGGACGGCCGGGGTGAGCACCTCGGCCGCCATGGTGTGCCGCCAGCTGCTCCAGGAGGCGCCCCGCACCGTTTGAGGCATGCTGGCGTCCGATCTCCGTGTCCCCATGGCGCCCCTGCCACCCCCCGAACCCTCACGCCACCTGGACACCCTGGCCTCCCTGGATGCCCGCAAGATCCGCTTTGAGCTCAACCGCTATGCCCTGCCCAATGGGCTGGAGGCCACCTTCGGCCTGATCCGCCATCCTGGGGCTTCCCTGGCGGTGCCCGTGCTGGACGACGGCCGTGTGGTGATTCTGCGCCAGTACCGTTTCGCCGTGGCCTGCCGCCTGCTGGAGTTTCCGGCCGGCACCCTGGATCCGGGGGAGGATCCCCTGGGAACGATGGAGCGGGAACTGCAGGAGGAAGCCGGCTATACCGCCACCCGCTGGGATTCCTTGGGGGCCATGCTCCCCTGCCCGGGCTATTCCGATGAGGTGATCCATCTTTTCCTGGCCCGGGGCCTCACCCGCCTGGAGCAGCCCCCCGCCGGCGACGAGGACGAAGATCTGGAGGTGCTGCTGATGGAGCCCGCCGAACTGGACGCTGCCATCGCCAGTGGGGATGAGGCCCTCGATGGCAAGAGCGTGACCGCCTGGTTCCGGGCTCGCCAATTCCTGCTGGCCTGAGCCGTTGGTTGCCATGTCCCCAGCCTCTCCCGCCGCCCACGAGCACCTGGCCCTGGAGGCGGAGCTCAGCGACGGCCCGGTCCGCTTTGCGCGGGAGCGCCTGCGGCTGCCCATGGGGCTGGAAGCCAGTTTCGGCTGGCTCCGCCATCCCCCCACCGTTCTGGTGGTGCCCCGCTGCGCCGATGGTCGGTTGCTGCTGCTGCGTCGCTATCACCCGGCGGTGGGGCGTTGGGTGCTGGAGTTTCCGAGTGGGCTCTTGAGGGCGGAGGAATCCCCACAGGCGGGCGGTGCCAGGCTGGTGCGCGGGCTCACGGGGTTGGGCTGCGGGGCTTGGCGGCAGCTGGGGGTGTTGCGGCCCAATCCCGGCTATTCCGATGAACACATGACCGTGGGGCTGCTGGCGATCGACGAGGCTGGGGGAGGTCATCCGGATCCGATGGACGTCAGCGATGGGGGCCTCTGCCAGCTGCAGCGTTGGGCTCCCCACGACCTGGAGATGGCCCTGATGGCGCCGCAGGAGGCCGTGGATGGCCGCTGCGTGAGCGCCTGGGTTCTGGCTCGTCCCCACTGGATCCTTTGATGGCCTCCCCGCCCCGCTGGCTCTTTTGGCATCGGCGCGACCTGCGCCTGGCGGACAACCTCGGCCTGGCAGCGGCCGCTGCCGCCACCCCTGCCCTGACGGGGGTGTTTGTGCTCGATCCCGCCCTCCTCGCGGCCCCGGATCTGGCCCCTGCCCGGCTGTGGTTTCTCTGCGAGAGCCTCAAGGAACTGGCGCAGCGCTGGCGTCAGGCCGGTAGCCGATTGCTCCTGCTGGAGGGGGATCCGGCCGTGGTGCTCCCCCT
>JBIIHR010000139.1:0-4551 GCA_044235655.1 Cyanobium sp.
CAGCGCTGTGGCTCGCTCCTACCTGGCCTATGGGGCCTACAGGGCGGATGTGATGCTCCGTGAGACCGTGGTGGTGGGCCTGGTGGGGGCCACGGGGCTTGGCAGTCAGCTCTTGGAGAGTCTCACGGCGTTTGCCTGGGACCAGCTCTTCGCCCTGGTGGTTGTGTATGCCACTCTCACTCTGCTGGGGGAAGATCTCTCAGATCGCCTGCGCCGCAGGCTCCAGGGCCCTCCTGCAACGGCCATGAGCACGAACGGCTGAGTGGTCCAGCCTCCGTAAACCTGTGATGGGTAGCACCGTGAGGTCTTGGCTTGGCGGGTTCTAATCACTCTGCTCTCGGCAACTTCCATGTTCCCCAGGATCAGGCACATCCTCCCTTCGCTTGGAGTGGTGGTCATTCTCCAGGCCGGGTTTCTTGGTGCGATCTGGCTTCGCCACCTGGGACTCAACAGCTCCCCGTCCACCTTCCCTGCTCCGACCCAGCCCATGGTGTTGTGAGGGCTGGGACCGCGATTCAGAGCTCGCCGCAATCGGTGATGACCACAGCTGTTGATGGCCTGCCACTATTCGTGCCGCAGGCTTCCATAGCCTGCAGAACTTCCAAGCCCTCGCGCAGCGCCCCAAACACCACATGTTTGCCATCCAGCCAGGGGGTGACCGCTGTGGTGATGAAGAACTGGGACCCATTGGTGTTGGGGCCCGCATTGGCCATGCTCAATAAACCAGGCTGTTCGTGCTTGAGTTTGAAGTTTTCGTCCTCAAACTTCATGCCATAAATCGACTCCCCACCTGTGCCATTTCCAGCCGTGAAATCCCCCCCTTGGCACATGAAGTCCGGGATGATGCGGTGGAAAGAAGACCCTTTGTAGCTCAGTTGCTTGCCGCTACGGCCCGTCCCTTTTTCGCCCGTGCACAAAGCGCGGAAATTTTCGGCGGTTTTTGGAACAGCATCGGCAAACAACTCAAAGGCCAATCGGCCCGCTGGTTTCCCGCCGATGCTGATGTCAAAAAAAACGCGGGGGTTGCCAATTGTCATGGACCTGAAGGAAGCGGTGCCTGATCATCGCGCACCATGACGCCACCAACCCGATGGCGCCGCGACCATTGGAAATTCAGCTGCTGACCACGTCGGCGTGCAACACATCCATCACGAGGAGCACCTTTTGGGAGTCCTCCTCAGGGATCTCAAGGGTGATGGCCAGGTTGTTGAGGATGTTTTTCTCATCATCGGCCAGGGGTCCATCGGATCGCATGATCTCAGCGGCCACCGCATAGGCCGTGGCCCTCTGGCGGGGATCGAGCGCTTCTGCCGACTCCACCATCAGATGTTGGGCGCCTTTTTGGCGCATCTCGCGCAGCAGTCGGTCCATCAGTTGAACCATCCCCGCATCCCCGTAGTCACAAAAGGGATGGCGGTAATCCAGGGCGTGGCGCAGGGCCCGGGAACCGGCCATGCTCAACACCCCATCCCAAGAAACGGCAGCGAGGGCAATGGCCGCGAACGCGCTCGGTGCATCAAGGGTTCCTGGGGGCATGGTGTCTTCTGATCCCAAGGGTGTGCTGGGGTAACGGAGTTTCACCCACGCAAACGGTTCGAAGAGAACGGATGCGGTAGCAACTCCAACAATTTAGGGGAATTGAGTACCCATGCTTAGGAGGAATCCGTAATTCCGGCTAATCGGGCCGTTCCTTGAAATGACCGCAGGTGCTGCAAGGACCCTGGGGGAGCACTGCGCAGCGCAGCAATGGGCTGTGCGCATTAAAAATACAATTTGGATTTCCAATCACCCATTGCTCCTCCCACCATTCACAATCTGTCGGTTTCTCTTGTTGTTTAACTTCCAGAGCGATAGACGAAAGCTGGTAGCGGCCTGCTCGAAAGGTGTATCGGTGACGCCGCAGTAAAACCAGAAAGGAGCCAAAGCCCCAGTCCACCCACAGGCCAGGATGGGGGATGGATTGCCCTTCTGGAACCTCAACCCGGGCAATGATGCGCTGGGATCCTGCCAAGCGAAGTTCCACCTGCATAGGAGATCAAGGCGGCGGAGCTGTATTCACCATCCTAAAAAGGGTTTCAACTCACTCTGTAGGCCCCATGGATTTCCGGGTTCGCCTCGTCCATGCGGATCCGAACCAGCGTGTGGTGCTGGTCGAGGCCTTTGATGGAGATCGCCTCGCTGGATCAGCCCTTGGGGAAGCGCCCAGTGCCGAGGAGGCAGAAGATCGGGCGCGAGGGCGCTTGCAACAGCATCTTCAGCCTCCCCAGTCCAGGCCCCCCAGGCCTGGCCCTTCACCCTCCCCATCCTCCACGGCGGATGTGCCGGAATCCAGGCCTGATGCTGCGCCCCAAGCGCCTCACCCTCCTTCGGCTCCCCGATCCCGGGAGGACCCCCAAGACTCACCTGGGGACCCGGAGGATTGGAGTGCGGATCTGGCCCAGCTTGACCTGCTTTTGCGCCAGTTGGGCTGGGGGAAGGAAGAGGAGCGTGTGGTCCTGCAGCGCTTGTTTGGTCATCCAAATCGCAGCAGGCTCACCCGTTATGGCGATCTGATGTTGCTTCGACGGGCGCTGGAGGCTTTGAGCCCCGGGGCCCAGGCCGCCAGTGCCCCATTGCCCATGAGACGCTCCGACCTCCTGTCCCAGTGCGATGGGCTCCTGCAGCGTTTGGGATGGTCGACGGATCAGGCCCGCCAGGCCTTGGAACAGCAGTTCGCTGCCTCCAGCCGGCAGCATCTGAGCGATGAGCAGTTATTGGCTTTCAATTTGCTCTTGGAAGGGGAGCTCTTAGGCCCCGACCAGCCGAGTTGATGGCCCAGGCCTTGCGTAAACTCGAGATCACCTGCATGGACTGACGGCACCATGGCCATCCCAATCGGCATCAACGGCTTTGGCCGCATCGGAAGGTTGGTTTTTCGCCGTGCCTGTGAATCCACCGACGTTGAAGTGGTAGCGATTAATGATTTGATTGATGTTGATTACATCGCTTATATGCTTCGTTACGACTCCACCCATGGTCGTTTCAAAGGCGATGTGGATGTGCAGGATGGATCCCTTGTCGTTAACGGGCGGAAAATTCGTATTACGGCTGAGCGGAACCCCGAGAATCTCCATTGGGACCAGGCCGGGGTCCATACCGTTCTGGAGTCCACTGGATTTTTTCTCACAGATGACCTGGCTCGCAAGCACATTTCTGCGGGGGCAAAAAAAGTTGTGCTCTCGGCGCCTTCCAAAGATGAAACGCCCATGTTTGTGATGGGTGTCAACCACCTCACCTACGCCGGTCAGGAGATTGTTTCCAATGCGTCCTGCACCACCAATTGCTTGGCTCCCATGGCCAAGGTGATTCATGAAACGTTTGGCATTGCCAGTGGTTTGATGACCACCGTTCATGCCACCACCGCCACCCAGAAAACTGTTGACGGACCTTCGGTTAAAGATTGGCGTGGAGGCCGGGGTGCCTCACAAAATATTATTCCTTCCAGCACGGGGGCAGCAAAGGCAGTTGGCAAAGTGATTCCTGCCCTGAATGGCAAACTCACTGGAATGGCCTTCAGAGTTCCCACCCCCAACGTCTCCGTTGTTGACCTGACGGTCAATTTGGAGCGTGGAGCTACCTATGAGGATGTAAAAGCAGCCATGAAAGCAGCCTCCCAGGGCGAACTTTCAGGGATCTTGGGCTACACGGAGGATGAAGTGGTTTCCACTGATTTCTTAGGACAAACATGTACATCGGTTTTTGATGCAGGCGCTGGAATCGCTCTTACCGATACGTTCATGAAACTTGTGGCTTGGTACGATAACGAATGGGGATATTCCAGTAAGTGTGTTGATTTGATACGCCATATTAATCATTAGGCAGCGTTGCACTGCCTTGCCAGGTGATAACCCACAATGGAGGGATAATCTTGTGCGGCGTAGGCTTCTTTCTCAAGAAGCTGTTCCCATTGGCTGGCGTCCGAGTAAACCGGATCATTCAGCTTTGCGAGGATGTCGGTTCGAGTGGTCACGTTGATGCCCAAGGCTTCTGGTTTGGACTTCAATGATCCGGCTTTGCAGCTTTGGGCGACGTGGATGGCTTCATGACTGAGGACCCTCAGGAAATCAACGGATCCTTTTTGAATGATTTTGGGCTGAATCCTCAGGGTGCTTGCCCTGTGGTCCCACTCCGCTGCGGCGCCTTCCTTTAAGGTTGGCTCAATCACAACCTTGGCTCCGGCACGCTTGAGTGTTTGCAGAAGTTCAGTGATATCCTTCCGCTCCTGTTGAAAGGTGGGTGGCGACTTCAGCAAACGCTGTAACTCAGCCACGGAAAGGTCGGGCTCGCCTTCCCGTCGTTTGTAGAGATAACGGGTTGAGCCGTCCGCAAGAATCTCCTCTTGGGGATGCCATTGAAGATCGGCATCTTCTAGTTGGGAAAGCAATTCCTCGGTGTTGAAGACCGACGTGATCCTTGTTTCTGAAGCTACGGGTGGCAAGCTTTCCTGAAGGCTTTTGACAACTTTGCTTTGCCGTGGATCATTGGTAAAATAATTTAAGAGATCCGGGATGG
>JBIIHR010000138.1:0-4551 GCA_044235655.1 Cyanobium sp.
ACCCCTACCGAACCCCTTGCGTCGCTTCACCCCCCGGACCGCCATCCAACCACTGGCAAAAGCCGTTTGCACCCTTGGAAACCGGCGCATCCAGGGGGTCCGCAGGGCTGACGGTGGGGCCAGGATCAGTCGCCCGGCAAGGCTTTCCCCTCTTGGCAAGGTACTGAGAGGTCGGGTGGGCACCATGGAGATGCCCTCAGCTCGGTAGGGCTCCATCAGCCGTTGGATTGCGCCGTGCAGCAGCACTTCGCTCTCCACCCCAAGGGCCTGGAGTTCGGCCAACAGCCGTTGCGCCTTGCCAAAGGCGTAGCAGCACAGCACGGAGGCCAGGGAGGGGGCATGCTGCCACCACTCCAGGATCTGGCGAGCCACCACAGGGGTCGGAGCCCATCTGTAAAGCGGTAGACCAAAAGTGGCCTCACTGATGAACACATCCGCCCGGATGGGAGTGAAGGGGGTGCAACTCGGATCCGCATCCCGCTTGTAATCACCACTGATCAGCCAGCGCTCACCCCCCGCCTCGATCAGGATCTGGGCCGACCCCAACACATGGCCCGCCGAATGGAGGGAGATTCGGGCCTCACCGAGTTTCAACTCGGCTCCATAGGGCAGGCTGGTGAGGGGAATCTCGGCCCCGAGTCGGGTGCGGAGCACCCCCTCACTGGGGGCACTGGCCCAATAGGCCCCACTGCCTGGGCGCGCATGGTCCGCATGGGCGTGAGTGAGCAGTGCCTGGGCAACCGGGCGCCAGGGATCAATCCAGGCGCGGGCCGGCACGCAGTAGAGGCCCTCGGGAGTCAGCCGGAGGGGTCCGTCCGCCGGCAACACACCTGTGGAGGAGGTGGTTTCAGGCACTCATCGCCAGCATCCGCTCGATCGGCACCAAGGCCCGCTGCCTGAGGTCTTCATCCAACTCAATACGTGGCTCCAGATTCTCAAGGCAGCGCCACAGTTTTTCCAGGGTGTTCAGGCGCATGTAGGGGCAGACGTTGCAGGCGCAACCATCCACCCCTGGCACGGGATAGAAGGTTTTTCCTGGCACCTTTTTCTCCATCTGATGGAGGATCCCCGGCTCGGTGAGCACGAGGAACTCTGGCGCCGGGCTGGTCTGGGCCCTCTGGAGCAAGCGACTGGTGGAGCCGATGAAATCCGCCAGTTCCAGAAGATGGGGCTGGCATTCAGGATGGGCGATCACCTCCGCCTCCGGATGCTCCAGCTTCAAGCGCAGGAGGGCCTCCTCACTGAAGGTTTCGTGCACGATGCAGCTGCCCGGCCAGAGGGTGAGGTCCCGTCCGCTATTGCGGGCAACCCAACGACCAAGATTTTCATCTGGAGCGAACAGGATCGGGCGATCTGGGGGCAGTTGCTGCACCAGCTGAACCGCGTTGCTGCTGGTGCAGATCAGATCACTCTG
This sequence comes from Cyanobium sp., assembly GCA_044235655.1. Classification (GTDB taxonomy): domain Bacteria; phylum Cyanobacteriota; class Cyanobacteriia; order PCC-6307; family Cyanobiaceae; genus Cyanobium. Next base: position 1,415 of record JBIIHR010000138.1, read on the forward strand.
GGCCTTCACCGCAGCCGAACAGTTGATGTAGCTCACCACAAAATGATCGGGGTGCTTGGCGCGGAAGGCCGAGAACCCTTCTGCTGGACAGGCATCGGCCAGACTGCATCCTGCCTCCAGATCAGGGAGCACCACAATTTTTCCAGGATTGAGGATCTTGGCCGTCTCGGCCATGAAATGCACACCACAAAAGGCGATCACCTCAGCATCCGTGCGGGCCGCCTGGCGGGAGAGCTCCAAGGAATCCCCAATCACGTCCGCCACATCCTGAATCGCGGCATCCTGGTAGTAGTGAGCCAGGATGATCGCATTGCGCTTCTTTTTCAGCTCCGCAATGGCATCAGGGAGATGCTCTCCAGGAGGACTGCTCGCCTTAACCCCCAAGGACTGCACCGCAGGAGATTGAGGATGATCCACCACTCCACCCTGGCGATGGCTTCCATCCATGGGACAGTCCCGTCCTGACAACTCCATGGAGTCAAGCCTAGTGGGGAAAGACAGCCTCTCTCAAGGAGGAGATCTCCAGGTGGCCATTGCCGGAGATCTGCATGATCAATGGGACCGTTCCGATGAGGACCTGCTCCTGGCCCTAGCACCGGATGGTTTGCTTGTGGTGGGGGATCTCAGTAATGGCATGGGCAGGATTCCCCGATCGCTGGCCCGGTTGCCCCTCCCCCTGGCCTGTGTTCTCGGTAACCACGACTCGGGTCATGACCACACTGGCGAGTCGCTACAACGGCAGCTCACCCTGCTTGGAGATAAGCACTGCGGCTGGGGCCTTCGGGAACTCAGGCCTCCCGGACTCGCAGTGGTGGGGGGCAGGCCCTGCACGGCGGGGGGGGGCTACCACCTGTCCAAGGCCATGCAGGCCGTTTATGGCCCCGTGGCGCTGGAGGAATCGGTGGAGCGGATCTGTGGGGCAGCCCTGAGGGCGGATCCCACCCTGCCCTTGGTGCTCCTGGCCCACTCCGGGCCTGCTGGGTTGGGAAGCCAGGCCAAGGACCCCTGCGGACGCGATTGGAAGCAGCCCGCCTGTGACTGGGGGGATCAGGATCTGGCCTTGGCCATTGCCCGCATCCGGCGGGAGCGCCCCGTGCCCTTGGTGGTGTTTGGGCACATGCACCACCAGCTCAGGCGGGGGGGCGGAGAGCGGGTCAGCTTCTGCCGGGATCGCCATGGAACCATGTATCTCAATACGGCCTCCGTCCCCCGCCATGGGGTGGATCTGCAGGGGAGGGCCCTCCGTCATCTGAGCTGGGTGCAGCTTGAGGCCCATGGAGAGATCCGACGGGTCTCCCACCGCTGGTACGGTTTGGATGGAACGCTGCTTTACGAGCAGCAGCTCTGGCCCCAGCCCAGGCTCTGATACGCCCATGTTGGTCTACGCCTGCATCAGCAGCCACGGGTATGGCCATGCCTCCCGCACTGCTTCTGTTCTGTGTGAGCTCGCCCAACGGGCTCCGGAATGCAGGATTGTTCTCTCTACGGCCGTGGATCCCGCGTTCCTGAAGCTGGCGATGGGGAATACCCCGTTTGAGCTCAGGCCCTGTCGCTGGGACATAGGCATGGTCCAGGCCAATGCTCTGGATCTGGATCCGGAAGGGACCCTGAATGCTCTGGAGGCGCTCGAGGTCCAGTTGCCCGCCCAGGTGGAAGCGGAGGCTTCCTGGCTCGCAGCCCAGCCATCAAGACCCCTGATCCTGGGGGATGTGCCTCCAAGTGCGGCCCAGCTGGCGAAGCGACTGGCCTGTCCCCTGATCTGGTTAGCCAGTTTTGGCTGGGATGCCATCTATCGTCCCTTAGGTGGTTCGTTTGTTCCCTGGGCGGATCTGGCGCTGGATGGGTACCGGCAGGGGGACCTTCTTTTGCGCTGTCCCCTCTCGCTGCCCATGGATTGGGACATCTACAGCGTGGATGTGGGTTTCACCAGTTCCACCCCTCGGGTGGATCCAGCGCTGGTGGCCCAGCGCCTGGATCTTCCATCGGATCGTGAGCGTTGCGTGTTGATCAGTTTCGGGGGGTTGGGCATGGCGATGGATCCCAACTGGCTCAGCCTTTGGCCTCACCATGTGTTCGTGGGTGTTGACCCCCTCCTGCTCGAAGCTCCGAACGGCCGCTTGCTGCCGCCGGATCTACGGCCCCTGGATGTGATGCCCTTGCTCGCACGCATGATTACCAAACCGGGCTATAGCAGTTTCTGCGAGGCGTTTCAACAGGGGGTGGGTCTGCACATGGTGCGGCGCGAAGGATTCGCGGAGGCTCCCGTGCTGGAGAAGGGGCTCAAAGAAGAAGGTTGGCACCGCGTTCTGGAGGAAGAGGCTTTTCGCAGGGGTGCATGGGAACTGGACGAACCGCTGATCGCCCCGCGAGCCCCACGCGTGAGCAGGGATGGCAGCCGTCGCGCAGCAGAGCTTCTCCATCGCCTGCTGCGTAGATGATCAGCAATTTCGATCATTCCTGAATGAAGTTACTGAACTCCTTGTCTAAAAACAACCCTTGGGCCTAATAAGGGAGAGGGTTTTGGGGCAAAGCAGCGATTCGCGCCGCGAATGGACGGTTTCCTGAGCGTCACTCGATACATCGACACTCAAACCCGTCCTAGGCAAATTAGCGCGAAGTTTCTGAACGTTTCTTCAGATATCTGAGGATTTTCTCCCACACATGTTTTTGAAGTCTGATTGGTCAACACCTTGTTGCACCAACATCTTCAACCCTCCTCAGATATCTCCGTATCCATCCAGTGATGCGATCTGTCCTCTGCCTGCACTCCATTGTTCAGCTCCCGACGACTTCCACTGGTTTTTTTGTGCCTCGGTCTGGGTTGTCTCACCGCCTCCCCAGCCCTCGCCACCGATTCATCGGATGCTTGGGATGAGGTTCTGACGCCTCCCCGCCAAACGAGAGGTCTGGCCTACCTTCCTGCACCTCCCTCCGTTCCCCCTTCCTTTGCCATCACCCCCGAGCGTCGGGCTCTGCTCAACACCATCCGCTATGCGGAAGGAACCTGGGCTAATGGCCATGATGTTGGCTATCGCATCATGTTCGGGGGCAGCCTTATGCCTTCTCTCGATCGCCACCCGGATCGGGTGATCTATTCCTCTCGGTATGCCAGTGCTGCCGCTGGGGCTTATCAGTTC
>JBIIHR010000140.1:0-4532 GCA_044235655.1 Cyanobium sp.
GTTGAACGCCACCGCTGATCCCACCATGGCCATCTTCTCCTCCAGAGATCGCCTCTCCTCCTCCCAATGGGGGAGGTCCCGTTCCAACGCTTCCAGTTCCCGGCTTTCCTTATTGCTGAGCCGCTGCCCAGAACCCGATCCCACACGGGCTCGCGATGGAGCCGGGGGAGAAGGTGGGGCCTCTTTGGGGGCCACAGCAGTGGTGACGGCCTTCTGGGCCTCGAGATAGGCGCTGTAGTTCCCCTCAAAGCGCCGCACCTGGCCGCTGGCTGCCAGCACGAACAGGCGGTCCACGGTGCGGTCCAGAAACCACCGGTCGTGGGAGACCACCACCACGCAGCCGCGGAAATCTTCCAGGAAGTCTTCCAACACTCCCAGGGTGGCCACATCCAGATCGTTGGTGGGTTCATCCAGCAGGAGCACGTTGGGGGCTTCCATCAACAGCCGGCACAGGTGCAGCCGGCGGCGCTCCCCTCCGGAGAGCTTGGCCACGGGCTGATGCTGCTGGGCTGGCGGGAAGAGAAAGCGCTCCAGCAGCTGGGACGCACTGAGTTCCTTGCCGTCCACCTGCACCCGAGTGGCCGCCTCGTTCACCACATCGATCACCTTGCGCGTCTGGGGCCCTTCCAGCACGGCACTGTGCTGATCAAAGACGGCCATGCGCACCGTTTCCCCTAGCTCCAGGAGGCCGCCACTGGGCGGACGGCGGCCCGCCAACACCTCTAGAAGAGTGGATTTGCCCACCCCATTGGGCCCGATGATCCCCACCCGGTCTTCTGGGCTGAAGTCGTAGGTGAAATTCGCCAGCAAAGGGCGGTCCGCCACGGCGACGGCCAGCTGCTCGGCCCGGATCACCCTTTTGCCCAGCCGCTGGCCCGTCGCGGCCATCTCCAGCCGGGCCCGACCCTTGCTGGGTCCGGCCTCCTGCAGGGCCGCGATGCGCTGCAGCCGGGCCTTCTGCTTAGTGCTGCGCGCCTTAGGGCCCTGGCGGAGCCAGGCCAGCTCTCGCCGGAGGGTGGAGCGATAGGTGGCGGCGGCCGCGGCCGCCACCACCTCCTCTTGGGCCCGCTGCTCCAGATAGGCGGCGTAATGGCCGGCATACTCCCGCGCTTCCCCTCCCTCAACTGCCACAATCCGGCGGGTCACCCGATCCAGCAAGTAGCGGTCGTGCGTCACCAGCACCACGGCGCCGGGGTAGCGATCCAGCCAGCTCTGGAGCCATTCCACCCCCTCCGCATCCAGATGGTTGGTGGGTTCATCGAGCAGCAGCACATCGGGCTGGGCCACCAGAGCCTGTGCCAGGGCTACCCTCCGCCGGTTGCCCCCCGAGAGGGAGCCCATGGTGCGTCCGAGCATTTCGGGACCGGATCCGATTCCCAGCCGATCCAGCACCGTGTGGCAGTCCCGTTCCAGATCCCAGGCCTGCCGTGCGTCCATCTGGAGCTGCACCTCCGCCAGGCGGGCGAGCAACAGGGGTGATTCCGGAGCAGAGGCGTCTGGATCAACACTGAGGGCCAGGGAGAGGCGCTCGTACTCCCGCAGCAGCTCCATGCGCTCGCCACCCCCCTGAAACACCTGCTCCAGCACGGTGGCGGCCGGATCAAAGGCCGGCTCCTGATCCAGAAGCACCACCTCCAGGCGACCCAGACACTGGCGCCGTCCCTGCTGCAGAGACTCGACTCCCGCCAACACCTTCAGGAGGGTGGATTTGCCCGCCCCATTCGGGCCGATCAGCCCCAGCCGATCCCCGGCCGAAACGGTCAGATCCAGATCGCGGAAAAGAGTCCGCAGGCCGAAATCCTTACTGGCGCTCTCCAGGCGAATCAGATTCACAGGCTCGCTTGCTCCAGATGGGCGAAGACACTCTTGTCGCCCACATCGGCGGCAGCGGGCATGGGGAATTTGCGCAGGCAGAGCACCAGCAGCAGGCCAGCCTGAAGAGTGAGCAGCCCCAGGGTGACAGACACCGGCAGCAGGCCGGTAAGGCGGCCGAGAAGGGCCAGGGGAAGCAGCAAGGTCACCCCGATGGCCTCGGGGCGCCGAAAACAGAAAAATTCCTTGAAGCCAATGCCGGTGAGGGACGCAAAGAAGGGCCCCACCGCGAGGATCGCCAGAGGGCGGCTCCAGGCTTCGCTCACCATCTCCCCCGGCGTCAGCCAGAGCGCCAGGGCCGCGAATCCCCCGCACCCCACCAGCCAGAAGAATTGCAGCGCCCGGTGAAGGGGCCGCAGATAGATATGAATCCAACGCAAGGCCAGCCCCAGCCCTACCGCCATCACCACCAGCCAGGGCCAGAGCCACCGGCTGCCCCATTGGTGCCACTGGAGGGCGAGGGCCAGCTGGGCCACGGCCACGCTGGTGAGGGCCAGGCGATAACCCCGCACCTCCAGTCGATCTTCAGCTGTGATCGTGTAGGGCCCATAGACCCCCTCGAACACGGGGTCGGCGGCAGTAGGGGAAGAGGTGGCCTGGCCGCTCATGGAAGGGTGGGGGGAGTGCTTCCCACCAGTGTGGCCAGATCCGGCCCCGCCGGGATGAGCCCCGAGGGATGTAGGGGAAAAAGGGCACCGAAATAATCCTGCCGCCACTGGTCGGCAAAACAGGTGGCTGCCACATCCGGCAGGGCAAAGAAGCGGGCCCGCCAGCGCCAGAGGGCGGGCAGCTGCCAGAGGGGCCGCTGGCTGCAGCCAAACAGGGGGGCATACACCATCTCCCAACGAATCAGGGTGGGGAAGAGCACCACATCCGCCAGGGTGGGGACGTCGGCGCTGCAGAGCCAGCGATGGCCGGCCTTCTCCTGCTGCTGCAGGGCCTGATCCGCCTCCTCCAACGCCGCAAACAGGGCGGCCTGATCCACGTCATAGGCCTGCTGCGTTCGGGCGAAGCCGCACCGATACACCCCATCGTTCACCGCCTCCTGAAACAGGTCGCGCCAGTTCCCGATGGCCTCCAGCGCAGCGTCAGGCTCCAGATCCGGAGCAGAGGCCTGGGCTGGCCAGCGGTTGAGCAGCTCGATCACCCGGGCGCTCTCATTCACCAGAATCCGTCCCGTCGCCTGCTCCACAACCAGGGGCACGGTGGCTCGAGCCTGGTGGTTTCCCCCACTGCGGCGGTAGAGATCCGCGAGGGTGTTGCAGCCCAGGAAGGGCTCGGGAAAGCGCCAGCGCCCCGCATCCGGGTCGGGCTCCACCCTCTGCAGAGTCAGGGTATCCCCGAGGCCGCGCAGAGTCCACACGAGCCAGGCCCGATGAGCCCAGGGGCAACTGCGGCCCACGATCAGCCCATAGGCCCCCTGTTCTTGGGCATCCGACGGCATTGGGGGCAGGGCGGTGTAGGCCCCATCCGGCCGGCGGTAGTGTCCCGCCCCATCAGCCGGGGCAAGCCCCCCCATCAGCTGCAGCCATTGCCAGTGCCAGAAGGCCCGCACGCTGCGCACAAGGGCCGGAGGGGGCGACATGGGCCACAGGCGATTGCCCCAACTCTGCGTCAGGCTGGGGTCAAAGCTTAGGGCGGGTGATGGCGGAAGGGAGCTTGGACAAGGTCGCCAGGGTGCTTGTGGTGGCAGGCACCCACGGGAACGAACGTAACGGAGTGCATCTACTGGAGCACTGGCGCCAGGGGCCAGAGAACCTCGCCACTGCCGGCCTTTCCGTGGCGTTCACCCTGGGCAATCCCGGGGCCATCGCTTCTTGCCGGCGCTATCTGGAACGGGATCTGAACCGCAGTTTCGCACCGGAGCTGCTGGAAGGAGCCCTCCACCAGGAGGAGGAAGTGCGCCGGGCCCGGGAGTTGTTGGCCGCCTGGGGGCCGGAAGGCGTCACGCCCTGCAGGGTGGCGCTGGATCTGCACAGCACGACGGCCGCCATGGGCAATTGCCTGGTGGTGTACGGCCGGCGACCAGCGGATCTGGCCCTGGCGGCTGGGGTGCAGGGTCGGCTGGGGCTTCCGATCTACCTCCATGAAGGGGATGCCTCCCAGTGTGGATATCTGGCGGAGCGATGGCCCTGTGGTCTGGCGATCGAGGTGGGCCCAGTTCCCCAGGGTGTGGTGAACGCCACCATCTGCCGGCAGACCCAACTGGCGCTGGAAACCGCTCTGGCCGTGTTGGCGGAGGCCCGCCAGGGGACATGCCCCCTCCCCAAAAACCTGGTGATCCATCACCATTTGCGGAGCCTCGACCTCCCCAGGGATGATGAGGGAATCCCAATCGCAAGGGTGCATCCCCTCCGCCAGGATCGCGATTGGCAGCCCATGGGCCCCGGGGATCCCCTCTTTGAAACCAGGGGGGGAACCACCCTCCATTGGGAGCCGGCACAAGGAGATCCAGCGAAGGTTTGGCCGGTGTTCATCAACGAGGCGGCTTATGAGGAAAAGGGAATCGCCCTGAGCCTCACGGAACGAAAAACCTGGCCTGCGGATGCCGGGTGGGGAAGCGCCTTGGTCGCCTTGATGCAAGGCACAGCGCCATGAACCCAATGAAGAGACAAACCCAAGCTTCACTGATTGCAGCGAGAATTCCTGGTTTACGCGGA
>JBIIHR010000141.1:0-4530 GCA_044235655.1 Cyanobium sp.
TCGGCAACTTCATCACCTTACAACACGGTCGGGCTCTCGCCTCCCATCTTGTAAAGGCTGCGCTCCTCAAGACTTCCGTCCCTCAGGCGCAGTCCAATACCCTACCACAGGGTGAAGGGTTCCAAACAGGAGCTCGGGCTTTCGGGACTTTCACAGCCTCTTGCCCTTCAGATTCGCCATGCATCCGCAACAAGGGTTCGTGAAGGCTGCCTTCACGGACGAACGAGGGCAGCGTGAGCCGCTGGGCACAGCTGTCCCAGAGGCTTCGGGAGGTGCCGAACTCCATGCCGAAGGCAGACCCTTAACAGGACACCAGGGAGGGATGGAGCATCAGCATCAGGCTGCGGCTCTCCAGCGGGGCGCCCCCGGGGGGCCAGCGTTCCGGCTTTTCCGGCAGATCCTCATCCGCTGGGAGAGCCGTGTCGATCACCCGCATCCAGCCCTCGGATGAGGGGGGCAGGTCGAAATGCATGGCTTTGTAATAGGCATTGAACCCACACCAGAGGAGGGGACCCTGCCGGCCGTCATGGAGGCTCCAGGCCAGGCTGTGCGACCAGCTCGCCCAGTCGGGCTTGTGCAGTTCCACGCCATGCCACTCCCGCCAGAGGCCCTGGGCGTCGCCGGGCCGCCGCGGGGCATCGCCGATGGGCACCTCGGGGTTGAGCAGGTGGGCCAGACGCTGGCGCAGCCGGATCAGTCGGGAGAGAAACCGCCGCAGGGCCAGGTCGCCCCCATCGGGCTGCCAGTGCATCCAGCCCAGCAGATTGTTCTGGCACCAGCTGTTGTTGTTGCCCCCCTGGCTTCGCCGCACTTCATCCCCCATCAGCATCATGGGGACCCCCGGGGCCAGCATCAGGCTGGCGAGCAGGTTTCGCATCTGCCGATCCCGCAGGGCCATCACGGCCCTGTCCGTGCTGGGCCCTTCCACGCCGTGATTCCAGCTGTTGTTGTGGTTGTCTCCGTCCCGGTCGTTTTCCCCATTGGCCAGGTTGTGCTTGCGGTTGAAGCTCACCAGATCCGCCAGAGTGAAGCCGTCATGGGCGGTGAGGAAGGTGATGCTGCGCCCTAGGGCGGCTGGTTGGCCCCCGTAGAGATCGGGGTTGCCGCCGAGTCGCTGGCTCACGGGCCAGCAGCACTTCTCGTCCCCTTTCCAGAAGCGGCGCATGTCGTCCCGGAAGCGCCCGTTCCAGGTGGCCACCCGTCGGGCGGGAAAGTCGGCCATGCGATACAGCCCACCGCAATCCCAGGGTTCGCTCACCAGCTTGAGATCGCTCAGCTCCGGGTGGGCCTCCATGGCTTCGAAGAGGGGCGGATTGTCCAGGGGGGTCAGCTCATGCCCCCGGCTCAGGGCGATGCCCAGGTCAAAGCGGAAGCCGTCGATGCCGAGTTCATTGGCCCAGCAGCACAGGGATTCCACAATCAGATGGCGGGTCAGGGCCTGGTTGGCGGCAATGCTGTTGCCGCAGCCGCTCACATCCAGATAGTCGCCCCGGCTGTTCTGGTGGTAGTAAGTGGAGTCGGCAAAGCCGCGCCAGCTCAGGGTGGGCCCCGCCTGATTCCCCTCTGTGGTGTGGTTGTAGACCACATCCAGTAGCACCTCCAATCCGGCCCGATGGCAGGCGGACACCAGCTCACGCACCTCGTTGCGGGCCTGGAGAGGATCGGGGCTCACCAGGTAGTCGGGATGGGGAGCCATCCAGCTGAGGGGGCTGTAGCCCCAATGGTTGTAGCGGCCTGCGGGGGCATCCTCCGGGTCGAAGGCCATCACCGGCAACAGCTCGATAGCCGTGATTCCCATCTCCTGGAGATAGGGCAGGGTGTCGATCAGACCCAGCAGGGTGCCCTGCCGCTCCGGTGACACGGGGCAGCCTGCGCCCTGGGTGAAGCCCCCCACATGGAGCTCATAGATCACGCTTTTCTGCCAGCTGTGGCGTGGTCGAGGCGCAGCTGAGAAATCAAAGCGATCCCGCTCTGTCACGACTCCCTTCAGGCAGGAGGACGCGTTCGGAATCGCCCCGACCGCCGCACCCCGCTGGTAGCCATCCCACCCGCCGATGGCCCGAGCACAGGGATCCAGCAGCACCTTGGAGGGGTTGAAGCCATGGTTGCCAGGCTCCAGGGGGCCAAACACCCGGTAGCCGTAACAGCAGCCGATACCCACCCCCTCCACTTCCACATGCCAGTGGTCCCCCGAACGGTGGGGAGTATCCAAGGCAATCACTTCGCTGGGTTCGTCCGCCTCCGCATCGGCAAAGAGCAGCAGCTCTACCCGGCTTGCCAGGGGGGCTGCCACGGAGAAATTCACCCCCCGCGGGGTTGCCGTTGCCCCCAACGGCCAGGGTTGACCAATCCTGATCACCAAGAAGGGGAGCGGTTGGGGCCAAATTAGGGTCCCTGCTGTTCCCTGTCTGTGTGGGCCATGGCCGGATCGGCCTTCTCCCCGGGGTCGGAACGCTCGGGTCGCCCTCCTCGAGAGGTGGGGCCAGGGTTGTGGTTGTTCCCCCCCAATCCCCGTACCCATGGCGGCAGCGCCTGGTTTCTGCAGACCCGTAGCGGGGGGGTGCTGGTGGATTGCCCCCCCGAGAGCGAGGCCACCTTCGGGTTTCTGGAGGCCAGGGCCATGGCCTCCCCTGGGTGGATCGTGTTGCTCGGTAGGGATGGCCACGGATCTTGTCGCAGGGTGCAAGAGCGAATGGGCTGGCCCGTGCTGGTGCAGGAGCAGGAGGCCTATCTCCTGCCGGGGGTGAAGGATCTCAGAGTGTTCGGCGCCGAACATCAGCTGGAGGAGGGCTTGCGTCTGCTTTGGACGCCTGGGCCCAGCCCGGGGGCGGCCGTGCTCCATGCCTGCGGTGGGGTGGTGGGGGCCGTGGATGGTCTGTTCTGCGGGCGCCTACTCGTGCCAGTGGCCCCCCAGACCCTGGCCCCCTTGCTGTCTCCACGGGGGTTTCACGGGCCGCGTCAGCGGCGCAGTGTGGCTCGACTGCTGCGCTGGCTGCCGCCAGGATCTCCCGCCTGGATCGCCAGCGGGGCCGCCCTGGGGGCCCTGGCGGGAGAAGCCCTGGTGCGAGGCGGGGCCTCCCTTCTGGGAAGGCTCGAGGGGACCCCGGAGGCGATTGATCCAACGACCTTCTGAATGTTCGCTGATTTGCTCATCGGCCAAAAAGCCTGTTGTTCCTGTCTTTTGTTGTTGCCGCAACGGGAGAATCCCCATACCATTAGGCGGCGCAATGCCAGTGGCGGTCGGCCTTCCGATTCGCCTCCCCATCCATCCCCCCCCTAGACCGCTCACCGGAGGCCCACCTTCAACCCATGAACAAAGCTGATCTCGTTAATCTCGTTGCTGCCCGCACCGAGCTGACCAAGACCGACGTCTCACTGGTCGTGGATGCCGCCATCGACACCATCATCGATTCGGTGGTGGAGGGCAAAAAAGTTTCCATCCTGGGTTTTGGTTCCTTTGAACCTCGCGAGCGTTCCGAGCGCCAGGGTCTCAATCCCAAGACCGGCGAAAAGATCAAAATTCCTGCCAAGCGTGTGCCCGCTTTTACCGCCGGCAAACTCTTCAAAGACCGCGTCCAGGGCTGATCCGCCTTGGTCTCCATTTATCAGCAAGCGGCCCTGCGGGGCCGCTTTTTTCATCCGTGATCCTGGTGTCCCTGCCAGCCAGTTTGAGAGACCGTTTTGAACAGGGCCTGGCCCTGCGCCAGCAGGGGGTGAGGGGGCGCTTCGCGCCGTCGCCCAGTGGTGCGCTTCATCTGGGCAACCTCCGCACGGCCTTGCTCAGTTGGCTGGAAGCCCGCCGCTGCGATGGCCTCTGGTTGTTGCGCCTCGACGATCTCGACCGCCCTCGGGTGAGGCCTGGGGCCGAGGAGTCCATCCTTGCCGATCTCCATTGGCTGGGGTTGCACTGGGATGGGCCCCTGATTCGCCAGAGCGAGCGCAGGGGGCTTTATGCCTCCGTGCTCTCGGCGCTGCGCCGCTCCGGGGTGCTCTATCCATGCCACTGCAGCCGCCGGCTCCTGGCCGACATCTCAGCTCCCCACGGACGACTGACGGTCTACCCCGGCCATTGCAGGGCCCAGCCCCCCTTCTGGGGCGAGCACCAGGGGCGTTGGCCCAGTTGGCGCCTGAAGCTGGGGGAGGGGCCGATCTGCTGGCAGGAGTGTTGGGGCCCCGCCGGCCAGCTGGATGGGACAAGGGATGTGGGGGATGTGGTGCTCCGGCGGGCCGATGGGGTGGTGGCCTACCACCTGGCTACGGCCGTCGATGAGCTCACCCTTGGGATCACGGATGTGGTGCGAGGGGCCGACCTCTGGTGTGCCACCGGAGCCCAGGTGGCGGTGTGCCAGTCCCTGGGCTTTCCCCCTCCCCGCTACGGCCATGTCCCCGTCCTCTGTGACCAGCAGGGCCATCGCCTGAGCAAGCGAGTGGCCTCGGAAGGGCTGGCGGTCCTGCGGGCCCAGGGGATGGATCCCCCAGCAGTGATTGGGAAACTTGCGGCCAGTGCGGGCCTGGTGGCCGATGGCACAC
>JBIIHR010000004.1:0-14321 GCA_044235655.1 Cyanobium sp.
GTTCCACCCCATTCCCTCCAGCGGCGGAATTGTGGCGGCCCAGGACGGTTGGGCTGCCCAGGCGGGGGCCCGCCAGCTGAGGGCCGGGGGCAATGCGGTCGATGGGGCCGTGGCCACCGCCTTTGCCCTGGCCGTTACCCATCCCCAGGCGGGGAACCTGGGTGGTGGTGGGTTTCTCGTGCTCTGGTTGCCCGGGCCCTCTCCGGCCCGGGCGCGGGGCTGCCTACAGCCCAACGCATCTTCCCCGGAGCGAGCCATCGGCAGGGGCATGGCGGTGGCGATCAATTTCCGCGAGCAGGCGCCCCAGGCGGCCACCCCAGGCCTGTTTCTCAAGGCCGATGGCACAGTGGATCGCCAGCGAGCCACCCGCAGCGTGCTGAGCACCGGCGTGCCTGGCACGGTGGCGGGGCTGGTGCTGGCTCAGCGCTGCTATGGCCGGCTGTCCCTTGCCCAGGTGCTCGCCCCCGCCATCGCTCTGGCGGAGGGGGGCTTTCCCGTCACCGCCTCCCTCAGCCACGCGCTGGCCCAGGCGGCCCCCCAGCTCAAGGCGGATCCCACCTCCCGGGCCCTCTTCTTTCGCGCTGACCCCGCCTCGGGCCCCGCTGCTGGCACTGCCGGTTCAAGGCCGCCTCGTCCGGGAGAGCTGCTACGCCAACCGGCCCTCGCCCGCACCCTGCGACGCATCGCTGTCCAAGGGGCACCTGGCTTTTACGAAGGTCCTGTGGCCCAGTCCCTCACTGGGCTGATGGCCCAACGCGGCGGCCTGATCACCTCCGCCGACCTGAGCGCCTACCGGGCCCAGCTGGTGGCTCCCCTGCAGCGTCCTTTCCGCGGCCACACACTCCTCACCATGCCCCCTCCGGGCGGTGGCCTCACCCTGCTGCAGCTGTTGGCCCTGCTTGAACCCCTCCCTCTCGACACCTCAGGCCTCAACAGCGCCCGCTCCATCCACCTTTTCGCTGAGGCCAGCAACCTTGCGTACAGGGATCGCAACGATCTGTTGGGGGATCCGGCCCAGATCGCCATTCCCAGCCAGCAGCTCCTCGGCGAGCCCTACCTGGCGGCCCTGCGGCAGCAGATCTCACCCGATCGCCATCGCCCCCCCGCCACCGTTCCACCGAGGCCCCCCTGGCAGGAGGGCACCAACACCACCCATCTTTCCGTGGCAGATCGGCAGGGGGGGCTGGTGGCCCTCACCACCACCCTCAACTTCCCCTTTGGCAACGGCATCGCCGTGCCGGGGGCTGGCTTCCTGCTCAACAACGAGATGGACGACTTCACCGCCAGCCCTGGCTCCCCCAATGCCTTTGGGCTCGTGCAGGGCCAGGCCAATGCCATTGCGCCAGGTCGCCGTCCCCTCAGCTCCATGGCTCCCACCCTGGTGTTCCGGCCCGATGGGCGGCCCTGGATCGCCATGGGCAGTCCGGGGGGCAGCCGCATCATCACCACCCTGGCCCAGGTGCTGCTCAATCGTCTGGTGCATGGACGCAACCTGGCCACGGCCCTGGCGGCTCCTCGAGTGCATAGCCAGCTTTGGCCTGATGCCCTCAGCCATGAGGAGGGCATCAGCCCGGATACTCTGCTGCTCTTGCGAGGCATGGGCCACGGCCTCAGGCAGTCGCCGGCCATGGGGGCCGCTCACTCAGTGGAGGTTCGAGAGCAGGGAGGAAGCGAAGCCGCGGTGGATCCACGGCGCCCTGAAGGTGCCGCCGTGGCGGAATGATTCTCCAGCTGGCGAGATCGTTTGGCCTCAATTTCTATTTTTTCAGTGCCATGGCTAGAGCTGGCAGCAGCAACACCGACAGCAAGCTGCCTCCCACCAGGGCAGCTTCTACCTCTGGGGTCATCAAGCCTGCCTGCACCTCCAGGAAGCCGACCACAATCGGCAGATTCAACGACTGCGATACCAGTAAGGCAAAGCGAAGGCGCTCTTTGGGGTCTGGAAGGACGGGGCGATAAAGCAGCCACTGGGGCAGACCCCGCATCACCAGAATCCCGGCCAGACAGAGTAGGGGCCCCCAGGGGTGGACCGCCAAGGAGGCGAGGTCTAGCCGAGTACCGGCTACCACAAAAAACAGGGGGATAAAGAGGCCATAGGCAGATGCCTCCAGCTGCTTTAACGGCATGGAGCCTTCGGGATCTCCTGTGAAGCGGCGCATCACCAAACCTGCCAACACCGTTCCCATCAGGATGTCGAGTCCCAGAGTTCTCGACAGAGCGATCAGGGCTACCACAAGCAGAAACAGCAATTGCAGAGCGGTCGCCGCCGAGCCATCCACGACCTGTCCCAGCCAGGTCCATGCCCGCGTCTCCCTGAGGCCACTGGGCATCCAGGCAAGGATGGCCGCCACCAGCCCAACCAGCCCAACGCTCAGAGCCGTATTGATCGGATCCTCGGATCCGAGGAGTAGGGCCACTGCGAGAACGGGCCCCAGTTGTCCCCAGGTTCCGGCACTGAGCAACAGCTTTCCGAACGGTGTGTTCCACTCACCCGACTCCCGCAGCACCACCAGCAAGGTGGACAGCGCTGTGGAACTGAGGGCGATCACCAGGGCCACCGGCCTCAACAGATCGCTCAGCGGAAGCAACAAGGCCAGCAGCACTCCCACCCCCAGGGTGGCGAACCAGCCGATGGCGCCGAGCCGGCCAGGGGTTCCCTGGAGGGTGCGCCCATCGATGGACAGGCCGATCATGGCGAAGATCAAGCCCAGACCGATCTTGGCGAACAGATCCAGCGCGGGCGACGGCGGGATCCAGCCAAGCCCCGAGGGGCCTGCTGCTATCCCACCTACCATCCAAAGCGCAACGGTGGGCAAACGCCCTCCGCAAAGTCGACCGACGAAGGGAGCCAGAGCGACGACCGCAACCGCGATCAACAGACTCTGCAAGTCAGAACTCACGTGGAATAAGAACCGAGCGTTTGCATATCAATAGATGTCTCGGCTGCAATGGGTCCAAGCCGCCAGATAAACGGCTTGGCGGTATCAACCCCGCTTTCGGAATAATCAGAATGAGTGGATGCTTTTCAGGCCTGGGTGAGGGGTGCGCTGCCGCTCGCCGGGGCTGTGAGCAGATTCACCGCGGAAAAGCCCAGGGAGATCCCGAAGAGGGTGCCGATGGCCCAGAGGCTGTCGCTTGGCCACTGGGCGATCAGCATGCCGCCGAGCACGGCGGTGACGATGCCATCCAGCAGCACCAGGCCCCGGGCCGGAAGCTTCTGGGTGGCCGCCGCCGCCAATTCCATCACCCCTTCCGTGGCCAGAAGCGCTCCCACGAACAGGGTGAGGCTCACCGTGCTCTGGATGGGGAACAGCAGGCAAGAGACCCCCCCGATCAGGTAAAGCACCCCGGAAAGGGCGCGGAACACCTTGCCCCGGGTGTCGGGCTCACCGCCGAGCCGCAGAAACTGGGAGATCCCAGCCACCACCGCCGCACTGCCCAGCATCAGGGTGAGGAAGGTGGCGGAGACGAAGGGCAGCACCAGAGAAAGCCCCGCTCCAGCAAACAACAGGGCTGCGGTGAGCCAGCGTAGGCGGGGGGAAATGGGAGCGGTCAAGGAATGGGCGGAAACGTGCTCGAACCCTACTGGCGGCGCCATGGGTTTTCACCCCCCGTCAGAGCCTTGTCACAGGGCTCAGGCCGCAGCGGCGGGTTGGTCGCCGCTGGCCTGCGTTGTCTCGGCGTCCGGGCCAGCAAGGCGTTCATCCGGTTCCCGTTCCTCCAATTGCGCTCGGAACAGGCCCACATCCACGCCGATGTGTTGATCCGGTCGGCCCGTGATCAGCAGGGCCGTGCGCTGGCGGGTGGCAATTTGCCACATCCATTTGCTGAAGAGGGCAATGCGGTTTTCTGTGTCGGGGATGAAGGCCAGGTGGGCTAGGGCCCAGAGCACCCACCCCATCAGGCCCGTGACGTGCCAGCCCCGCAGGTCGGCCACCGCGTACCACGGGCCGATCACCGCCATGCTGCCCAGATCCATCCAATGGAAGGGAGGGGACTCGTCTCCCTCCAGCCCCGCCAGGATGTCTTTGGCCACCCACCCCCCCATCTGCACCGCCGGCCCGGCCATGCCCGGCAGGGTCTTGCCTTCGGCGGTGTGGTTGTAGGCGCACAGATCGCCCACGGCTCGGATCTCGGGATAGCCCGGCAGGGAAAAATCAGGTTCCACGATCAGCCTGCCGCCCCGATCCACGGGGCAGCCCGTGCGGTCTGCCAGCAGCTTGCCCAGGCGGGAGGCGCGCACCCCGGCGGTCCAGCAGATGGTGGCGGCCTCCAGCACCTCCACACCGCCAAGGCTCCGGACGCTCACCCGGCCCGGGCTGATGTCTTCCACCTTGGCGCCGAGTTTCAGCTCCACCCCCGCCCCCTCCAGGTACCGGCCCGCCGCGTTGGAGAGCTCCGGAGCCATGGTGGGCAGCACCCGATCCACCACATCCACCAGGATCACCTTGCAGAGCTCCTGGGGTAGTTGCTTGAACTCCCGCTGCACGGCCCGGTGCATGAGTTCGATCAGGGAGCCTGCCAGCTCGCATCCCGCCGGGCCTGCTCCCACCACGACCACCCTTTGCAGGAAGCTGCGGCGCACCGGATCGGGCGTCTGCTCCGCCTCTTCCAGGGCCATCAACAGCCGCCGCCGGATCTCATCGGCATGCTCGAGAATCTTCATCGGCGGCGCCATGGGCCGCCACTCCTCCCGGCCGAAGTAGGTGCTGCCGGAGCCCGTGGCCAGCAGCAGGTGGTCGTAGCCGTAGCGCTGGTTGTTGAACACCACTTCCTGGGCCTCCGGATCGATGTCCACGACCTCCCCCAGAAGGATCTGGATGTTGGGGGCCTGGCCCACCATCTGCCGTAGGGGGGAGGCCACATCCGCCTCGGAGACCAACCCGGAAGCCACTTGATAGAGCAGGGGCTGGAAGAGGTTGAAGTTGCGCTTGTCAATCAGGGTGACCCGCACGGGCTGGCCGGCGAGGGCGTGGCAGGCCTTCAGCCCGGCGAACCCCCCGCCCACTACCACCACATGGGGCCAATCGCGCATGGCATCGATCGGCGGGTCGAGCTCAAGAAAAAACCGTTCCATGGCCGATGCAGGCCGAAGGATCCCGCGACCCTATGCCGTGGGCCTGGCTCCTTCCGGTAGCCATTGGGACCATCGGGACGGCTTCCTCCTCGGCAGGCCTGCGGCTGCACCTGCTTCAGGGGCTGCCCAGGTAGGCCGCCCGCAGAGCCGGATTGCCGAGCAGCTCTGATGCCCGCCCCTCCAGGGTGCGCCGACCAGCCTCCAGCACATAGCCCCGATCGGCGATCTCGAGGGCTGCCTGGGCGTTCTGTTCCACCAGCAGGATGGTCTGCCCCTGCTGGTGCAGGTCGGCCAGAACGGCCATCACCTCGGCCACCAGGCGGGGCGCCAAGCCCAGACTGGGCTCATCCAGCATCAGCAGGGTGGGGCGGCCCATCAGGCTGCGGGCGATGGCGAGCATCTGCTGCTCCCCGCCCGAGAGGGCTCCGGCCAGCTGTTGGCGCCGTTCCGCCAGCCGGGGGAAGAGCTGGTAGCAGCGCTCCAGGTCCTGGCGGATGCCCTCCTGATCCCGGCGCAGGTACGCCCCCAGCTCCAGATTGCGGGCCACGGTCTGGCGGCCCAGCAGGCGCCTCCCCTCGGGGCAATGGCCAATCCCCAGGCGCAGGGTGCGGTGGGCCGGGGTCTGGTTCAGGTTGGCCCCGCGCCAGAGGATGCGGCCACTGGTCGCCCCCACCAGGCGGGAAATGGCCCGCAGGGTGGTGCTCTTGCCCGCCCCGTTGGAGCCCAGGAGGCTCACCAGCTCCCCGGTGTGCACCTCCAGATCCAGGCCCTCCAGGGCGCTAACGCTCCCATAGCGCACCCCCAGGTCTTCCAGCTTCAGCAATGGCCCCTCCATCAGCCCTTCACCCCCAGGTAGGCCTCGATCACCAGGGGATCGGCCTGGATTTGCTCCGGGGTGCCGAGGGCAATGCGACGCCCGAAATCCAGCACCGCCATGCGGTGGCAGAGCTGCATCAGCAGGGGCACGTGGTGTTCGATCACCATCAAGGTGAGGTCGTGGCGCTGGCGCAGGGCCCCCAGCAGCTCTGCCAGTTGCTCTTTCTCCCTGGGATTCATGCCTGCAGCGGGCTCATCGAGGAGGAGCAGGGAGGGGCGGGTGGCCAGGGCCCGGGCGATCTCCAGCCGCCGCCGATCGCCGTAGGCCAGGGTGCCGGCGGGCCGCTCCGCCTGGGGTGCCAGGGCCAGCTCGTCGAGCAGCTGGAGGGCTTCCTCCAGAAGCCGGCTCTGGGCCAGCTGGTAGGAGCGGCTGGCAAGCACGGCTCCCAAGGGACTTCCCTGGGGCTGGCGGTGCAGGGCCACCAGCACGGTTTCCAGCACGGAGAGTTGGTCAAAGAGCCGAAGGTTCTGGAAGGTGCGGGCGATGCCGATCCTGTTGAGCCGCTCCGGTGCCAGGCCGCTGATGGTGTCCCCCCGCCAGAGCACGGTGCCGCTGCTGGGCTGATCCAGGCCCGAGAGGAGGTTGAACAGGGTGGTCTTGCCGGCCCCGTTGGGGCCGATGAGGCCAAAGATCTCTCCCTGCTCCACGGCAAAACTCACCTGATCGAGGGCCACCAACCCCCCGAACTTCCGGCCCAGCCCTACCAGCTCCAGCAAGGGGCGAACGGTGCTCATGAC
This sequence comes from Cyanobium sp., assembly GCA_044235655.1. Taxonomy (GTDB): domain Bacteria; phylum Cyanobacteriota; class Cyanobacteriia; order PCC-6307; family Cyanobiaceae; genus Cyanobium. The sequence goes on from JBIIHR010000004.1 coordinate 6,692, forward strand.
GGGCTCCTCCGTCGGCGGGAAATTGGTGGTCCCAGGCGTTCAAGAAGTCCAGGGGTGATGAGGCCCTGGGGGAACAGCACGGGACCCACCAGGATCACCAGGCCGAACACCACGAGCCGGGCATCCCCCACCGGCCGGAGCAGTTCGGGCAGGGCCGTGAGCACCAGGCCGCCGATCACCGGGCCGAGCCAGCTGCGGGAGCCCCCCAGGATCACGAAGGCCAGGGTGGTGACGGCCACATCAAAGGTGCCCTGACGCGCATTCCAGGTGTTGAGGTAGTGGGCGGCGATCACCCCTGTGATTCCGGCCACCACTGCACTGGCCACAAAGGCGATCAACTTCACCCGGGTGGTGTGGATGCCCAGGCTGCTGGCAGCCAGCTCGTCATCCCGAATGGCGGCCATCTTCCGGCCCAGGCTCGTCAGCTCCAGCCGCTGGATGCACCAGCCCACCAGGGCCAGGATGGCTGAGCTGAGCAGCACGTAGCCCCAGGGGTCCTGGAACGGCTGGGGGATGCCGAAGATGCCCTGGGCTCCCCCGGTGAAGGGAAGGTTGAGAATGGCCACCCGCACGATTTCCACCAGGGCGATGGTGGCGATCGCGAGGTAGATGCCGCGCAGGCGCAGCACGGCCTGCCCCAGGGCCATCGCCAGCAGGGCAACAATCAGGGCCGCCAGACCCATCTCCAGCCCCAGGCTGCCCAGGGAGAGGAGGCCGGCTGTCTGCCCACCGGCTCCATCCGGGGCCATGGGTGGCGCCAGGGGTCCGGTGGAGAGCAGGGCCGCCACCAGTCCGCCGATGGCGTAGAAGGCCGGGGTGGCCAACGAGAGCTGGCCGGCGGCCAGGGGCAGATACACCGAGAGACCCAACAGGGCACCGAGCAACATCTGTACCAGAAGGCCGTTGTCGATCATGGGCATGGGGCTGGGACCATGGGCTACACCTTCTCCACTTCAGGCCGGCCGAGCAGCCCGCGGGGCCTCAGCAGCAGCACGGCGAAGAGGATCGCAAAGGCCAGGGCATCCCGGTAACCGGACGCTTCCGTGGGCACCAGGGCCTCCACGATGCCCATCAGTAGCCCGCCGACGATCGCCCCCGGCACACTGCCGAGCCCCCCGAGAACCAGCACCGCCAGGCCCTTGAGGCCATAGCTGATGCCGAAATAGGGCCCGGAGATGCTCACGCTCAGGGCCACCAACCCCCCGGCCACCCCGGCCAGAAAGCCGCTGATGGCGAAGGCGAGGCGAATCATGGCTTCGCTGTTGATGCCCAGCAGCTGGGAGGTGGTGGGATCTTCCGCCACGGCCCGCAACGCCTTGCCGCTCCGGCTCCGCTCCAGCCACACCCCCAGCACCACCACCAGCAGGGAGGAGATCACCAGCAGCAGCAGCTGCACGGTGCGCACCCTGGCGTTGCCGATGGCGATTGAGGCCGGCCATCCTCCAAGGGCGGAGGCGGGGAAGGCGTAGCTCTCGGAGCCCATCAGGATCTGCAGGAGGTTCACCAACACCACCCCCGCCCCCAGGCTGGTGATCAGATAGAGCAGGGGTTCGGCGCCTTGACGGCGTAAGGGGGCAAAGGCCACCCGCTCCACAACCAGGGAGGCCATGGCCGAGCCTCCTCCCGCCAGGATCAGGGCCAGCCAGAAGGGAAGAGCCACGGGCAGGCTCAAGCCCGGCAGGGCCCCGTTGATGCCGATGGCTCCGCCCATCAGCAGAAAGGTGAGGTAGCCGCCCAGGGTGAAGAGGGCTCCCTGGGCGAAGTTGATCACCCCCAGGACGGAGAACACCAGCGTGTAGCCGAGCGCGAAAAGGGCATAAGCCCCACCACTGGCCAATCCGTTAAGCAGCGATTGCAGCAGGGTGGAGGTCATGGCTCCTGCTGATCCCGCACCAGGGCGAAACGTCCCTGCCGGCCCGTGGCATCCATCTTCACCTCCGCCACGTAGAAGCGTTGCTGGATCACCTCCCCATCGGGGCGGAAACGGATCGGACCCAGGGGAGTGTCGTAACGGCCCGCCAGAAGCTCCTTCATCAAGGCAAGCCTGGCCTCCGCCAGGGTGAGCGCCTCCAGCCCCCCACGGGCCTGGAGGCGCTGGCTGGCCTCAAACAGCACCTGATAGGCCGTGAAGGCCTGGGCCGTGAGCTGGGGGGGCAGACCGCCCCCCTGTTTCTGGGCAAAAAGCTTGAGGAAGGCCTTGTTGGTCGGGGTGTCCAGCTCGGGGCTGTAGGCCTGGGCGATCAGCATGCCATCGCACCATTGCTGGCAGATCGGGTAGATGTTGGGGGTGTTCATCCCGTTGCCCACCACGATCTGCCCCCGATAGCCCAGCTCCCGCAGCTGGCGCACCAGATTTCCCCCATCCACCGCCTGGGCTGAGATCACGATCAGCTCTGGCCGTTCCCGCAGGGCCGCCGAGATCGGGTTCTGGAAGTCGTTGTCGCCCAGCTGGGTGCGCTGCACGGAGACGGGCTGCAGGTGCTTGGCGGCCAGGGCCCGCTGGAAGATGGTCGTTTCCGCCGTGCTGTAAGCGTCGTCCTGGGCGTAAAACACCGCCACCCGTTTCAGGCCTGGCTGGCGTCGCAGGGCCTCCTCCAGGGAGAGGGGGGCAATCACCGAGCTCTGGGCCGACACCCGGCTGATGAAGAAACCGATCTGGGGAATGCCGCTGGCCGTGTTGGAGGGGGCCACCACCGGCACCCCGCGCCGTTCGGCGATGGGATCGGCGGCGAAGGCTTGCTGCGACAGGGTGGGTCCCACCAGGGCCAGCACCCCGCGACGGATCAGCAGGTTGAACGCTGATGTGGCGGAAGCCTCATCGCTCCCGCCGTCCTGCAGCTGCACGGCCAGAGGCCGTTGGAGCGGCTGGGTTTTGGCCCAACTCTCTGCCAGCTGCAGGCCCAGCCGTTGATCCTGCCCATACACATTGGCATTGCCCGTCAGCGCTAAAACGGCCCCGATCGGCAGGGGGGATCTGTCACTGGCGAGGGGCTGGTGGGCCAGATCCGTGGAGCGGCCCGCCCAGGCCATAAGCCCGATGACCAGGGCCAGGCCTGCGGAGAGGCGCGCCGCACCTGTGTGCCGGCGCTCCAGAAAAGAAGGGGGTGCAGGCATGGGCTGATTCGCCCGTCACCGGCCCTCAGGCGATGACGGCAAAGACCTCCCGGAACGCCGCGAGCGTGGCATCAATGTCCGCATCGGAGTGGGCCAGGGAGGTGAAGCCCGCCTCGAAGGAGCTGGGAGCCAGGTAGACCCCGCGCTCGAGCATGGCCCGATGCAGCTTGGCAAAGCGGGCCGAATCCGTGGTTTTGGCCTCCTCAAAGTTGCGCACCGGGCCCGGGCAGAGGAAAAAGCCGAACATGCCGCTGATGGAGCCCCCACAGATGGGAACTCCGGCCTGGCGCGCCGCCTCCTGCAATCCACTGCTCAGCCGCTGGGTGATGGCCTCCAGCCGCTCGTAGGTGCCGGGTTGCTTCAGCAGCTCGAGGGTTTTGATGCCGGCCGTCATGGCCAGGGGGTTCCCGCTGAGGGTGCCGGCCTGATACATCGGCCCGGCGGGGGCCACCATCCCCATGATGTCGGCCCGGCCGCCATAGGCCCCCACGGGCAGACCACCGCCAATCACCTTGCCGAGGGTCGTGAGGTCGGGGGTGATGCCGAACCTGGCCTGGGCGCCGCCGTAGCTGATCCTGAAGCCGGTCATCACCTCGTCAAAGACGAGCAGGGCACCATGCTCTTTGGTGAGTTCCCGCAGGCCTTCGAGGAAGCCAGGCTCGGGAGTGATGAAGCCGGCATTGCCCACCACCGGCTCCAGGATCACCCCGGCGATCTCCCCGGGATGCTCGGCAAAGAGCTGCTTGACCGATTCCAGGCAGTTGTAGGGGGCCGTGAGCGTGTTGGCGGTGACGCTGCGGGGCACCCCAGGGGAATCGGGCAGGCCCAGGGTCGCCACTCCCGAGCCGGCCTTCACCAGAAACATATCTGCGTGGCCGTGATAGCAGCCCTCGAACTTGATCACCTTTTCCCGGCCCGTGAAGGCCCGCATCAGGCGAAGCACCGCCATGCAGGCCTCGGTGCCGCTGTTCACGAAGCGCACCATCTCCACCGAGGGAACGGCGTCGATCACCAGCTGAGCCAGGTGGTTTTCGAGTTCGCAAGGCGCTCCGAAGCTTGTGCCCTTCTCCAGAGCCTCGTGGAGGGCGGCGATCACTTCCGGATGGGCGTGGCCGCAGATGGCCGGCCCCCAGCTGCCCACGTAATCGATGTAGCGGTTGCCATCCACATCCCAGGCGTAGGCACCCTTCACCCGATCAAACACGATCGGATGGCCGCCCACCGATTTGAAGGCCCGAACCGGGGAACTCACCCCGCCGGGCATGAGCTGCTGGGCGGCAGCGAAGATCTCCTGGGAACGGGTTGTGTTGTGCAGTGCGTGGGTCGCGCTGCCCGAAACGGGAGCCGTAGTCAAGGCTGGATCCGCAGAGGGGTGGTTTCAGGCCCTGGCAGGGCCGTTGGCGTCGCCCATCCTTACGCACCTCAGGCGCGATCGGATCATGGGGTCCCTCCACGTTAAGGAGTCGGCATGGGCTGGGTGAGGATTTTCTGGCTTCTCCCTCCCGGTCTCGGCTGCTGGAAGTCAGCCGCTGCGGAAGGTATCGTCAGGGGCCATAGGCCTTTGGCAGCCGAGCCCTGCAGCGCACTTCCGGCCCATTTCCGCAGAAGGGCGACAGCATGACGATCTTCGCCAGCCGCTCCATTCCTTTCCCATGACGATCGGCTCCCTCAAGCCAGGCCACCGCCAGGCCAGCAGTGATGGGGCATCCATCAACTGGCAGCGGCTGGCTGCCGCCTGCCGGGAGATCCTGCCCGCCCGTGCCGTTGTGGCAGCCAAACAGGATCTGTTGACTTACGACAGTGATGGACTCACCCTGCATCGCTGGCAGCCGCCCCTGGTGGTGCTCCCGGAAACCACTGCTGAGGTGGTGGCCCTGGTGAAGCTCTGCCATCGGGAGGGGGTGCCATTCGTGGCCCGGGGGAGTGGCACGGGCCTCTCCGGGGGGGCGGTGAGCGAGCAGCCGGCCCTGGTGATCGCCACCAGCCGCATGCGCTCCATCCTGGATCTGGATCTCAGCAACCGCCGCATCACCGTTCAACCCGGGGTGATCAACAGCTGGGTGACCCGGGCGGTGACCGGAGCCGGCTTTTACTACGCCCCCGATCCCTCGAGCCAGGTGGTGTGCAGCATCGGCGGCAACGTGGCGGAGAATTCTGGCGGGGTGCACTGCCTGAAATACGGCGTCACCAGCAACCACGTCCTGGAGTTGGAGGTGGTGCTTCCCGATGGCACCCTGACCCATCTCGGCAGCGGGTTGGCTGAAACCCCGGAGCTGGATCTGCGAGGGGTGTTCATTGGTAGTGAGGGCACCCTTGGCATCGCCACGGCGATCACCCTTCGCCTGCTGCGCACCCCCCAGAGCGTGGCGGTGCTGCTGGCAGATTTCACCAGCATGGAGCGGGCGGGGGAAGCGGTGCGGCTGGTGACGGCGGCGGGCGTTCAACCGGCGGGGATGGAGATCATGGACAACTTCACCCTCAATGCGGTGAATGATCTCTTCGGCCGAGAGGAATATCCCAAGGACGCCCAGGCGGTGCTGCTCATCGAGCTGGACGGCCAGGACCAGGAGGTGGCCGCGGCGATCGAGATTGCCGATGCCCTGTGCCGTCAGGCCGGAGCCCGCACGATTCGCCGGGCCACCGATCCGGCCGATCGCGCCCTGCTCTGGAAGGGCCGAAAATCCGCCTTTGCCGCCGTGGGGCGCATCACACCCACCTATTACGTGCAGGACGGGGTGGTGCCCCGCAGTGCCCTGCCCCGGGTGCTCGGGGCGATTGAAGAGCTCAGCCGCCGCTACGACCTCCCGGTGGCCAACGTGTTCCATGCCGGCGATGGCAATCTCCACCCCCTGATCCTCTATCGCGCCCAGGAGGAAGGGGCCACGGACCGGGTGCAGGCCCTGGGGGCCGACATTCTTCGCCTGTGCCTGGAGGCTGGCGGCAGCATCACCGGGGAACACGGGGTGGGCAACGACAAGCGCTGTTATCTCGACTGGATGTTTGCCCCTGAGGACCTGGACACCATGCAACTGGTGCGCCTGGCCTTTGATCCGAAGGGTCTGGCCAACCCGGGCAAGATCTTTCCCACCCCCGCCCGTTGCGGGGAATCCCAGCGCCGGGTGGAGGCCTCCCCTGCCGCGGAACGGGTGTTGCAAGATGCGGATGTCTTCTGAACATCGGCCCTCCCCCTGGGCAAGAGGCCGAGCTCTGGCTATGCCTGGCAAGGCCTGATCCATCTCCATGCACTCCTCCCCCGCTCCCCGTCCTCTCCATGGCCAGCGGCCGAGGCATCGCCGCCAGCTCGCCCTTGCCCTTCTGTTGAGTGCGGGGCCCGCTTTTGCCGCCCTGCAGGCCAGGGCCAATCCTGCCGATCCTGCCTGCACAGCTCCCCAGCCCGGTCGCTACGCGGTGATGGGGGAGGGCGACCGGATGGGCGAACCCATAGCCATATTGCTTCTGGAAACCTGGAACCCGGATGGCACCTTGCAGGGTGTGCGGCTGGAGCGCCGTGGGCGCATCTATCGCGAATCCACCTACACAGGCCGCTTTCGCCCGATCACCAACTGTCGGGTGGCGATCGAGCGCAGCTACCTCAACATGGTGAGCACCAGCCAGGCCGTTCTCGATCTCCAGGGACGTCCCCGCTTTTCCCTCGGTATCCTGCCGGATGTGCTGATGGTGTCCCGTTGGTTTGCCCAACCCGCCCAGGCTTGTGCCGCCTCCCTGCTCGATGGGGTGGTCGTGAGCCAACAGCAGGGGCGTGATTGGCGCGGTTCCCAGTGGCAACCCAACGCCGTGGTGCAACGGGAACATTGGCAGGGCGGCCAGGTGAAGGGCTTGGCGATCTCCAGTTACGGTCCCACCGTGGAAGAGGCCACCTACACCGGCTCCATCGCCGTTCAGCCCGATTGCCTGGCCACCATCCAGCAGCGCGACTCCCTGGGCAAGCCCTACAACTACCGCGCCATCGTCCTGGCGGATGGTTCCGGCTATCTCTACCTTCAGACTGATCCGGACGACGTGACCGTGGCTTACCTGCAGCGGCTGTCTTCTCCCTCTCCAGCCCCAGCCAGGTGGTGATGGCTGGGTCCGCCGCCACCCTGGAGCTGCGCCGTCCGGATGATTGGCACGTGCATCTGCGGGATGGGCCCATGCTTCAGGCCGTGGTGGGGGCAACGGCGCGGGTGTTTGCCCGCGCCATCGTGATGCCCAACCTCACCCCACCGATCACCACGGTGGTGGCGGGGCTGGCCTACCGGGAGCGAATTCTCCAGGCCCTGCCGGACTCAAGCGGATTCACGCCCCTGCTCACGCTCTATTTGCAGGATGAGAGTGATCCCAGGGAGATTGCTCGGGGGTTCGACCAGGGGGTGTTCACCGCCTGCAAGCTCTATCCCGCCCATGCCACCACCAATGCGGCCGCCGGAGTGAGGGATCTGGCCTCGCTCAACCCGGTGTTCGAGACCATGGAGCGCCTGGGCATGCCCCTCCTCCTGCACGGGGAGGTGACCGACCA
>JBIIHR010000142.1:0-4508 GCA_044235655.1 Cyanobium sp.
GACGGGCTTGCAATTCACGTAGTGGTCGCTGCTACGCCCGGAGGCCAGGGTGAACTGGCCACTCCGGTAGGCCTGGCGGGCCAGGAGGGCCAGCAGCAGAGCACGACACTCCTCAGGAGTCTCAGGAAGGGGGGAAGGGGAGGGGAACGGCATGAACCCGGACCGGACAACGCTGGTGCAATGCTGCTGCACCGGGTAGGTTTTCTGCGGGATCTCTCTTCGCCTCCATCCCCATGGTCCTGCTCCCCATTCCCTCTCTGCGCCGAGCAGTCTCCCCACCGAGCCAGCCCATGGGCCGTTGCGGGTGGCCTGGAGCTGGGGCCATCGGGCTGGGGTTCCTGGTCTGCGGCCTCGCCCCGGTGCAGGCCGGACCCGTGCTGTGCACCACCACCCTGGAAGCCCCACTGGTGACCCCCGGGCAACCCTTGCCCGTCTCAAGCGGGCCGAGGGAGGTGACCCGCTGCGGCGTGGTGGGCACGGTGCCTGAACTGGTGGAACAGCGGTATTTCAGCTATCGAGCCCCCTTCGCCAGGGGGGTGGACCTCACCCATCAGGTCACCGATCTCCTCGGGCTGGCCATGGGCGGGGGCTATGGCACCCGGCTCATGGGTTTGGGCTTTCCCGATCAGGCGATCATCTGGGATGGGAGCGCCATCGAGAACATCACCACCAACCTGATGGATCAGCAGGTGAATCCGGTGCCCCGTCGCACGGCCGACCTTCCCTCCCCGTACACCACCAGCATCCGGGCGGACAGCAACCCCCCAGCCCTGACCTATCCTCCCTATGCAAATGGCTCACGCTGAGAGCTGGACGGGGGTCTAGCAATCTGGTGAATGCAGCGAACTCATAATTCGCCTTAGCCGAGTTCGATCCTCGGGACCCCCACCACCCAATCTCGGCCTGACCAGGTTCATGCGGCGAGAGGGGTTTCGGACGCACCCCCGCGCCCCCTGACCCGGGCGGGTTTGAGGATTCTCGGGGGCTGGGCCTTCAGCAGCAACCGCTCCGACTCGGCATCCAAAACCACACGGATCTGCCGGTGGTGACGGTCGATGTACGTGGTAACAGCCAATCCATCGGGCACCTCAGCACAACGGCGGATGGAACCATCCCGGAGGAGGAAGAGAGGCATGGATCACTCGAAACGCTGCCATGACGCCATAGAGCCGCTGGCCTGTCCAGAGGGAAGCAGGCGGTTCATGCCGAACCGCAGGGCTGAGGTCTGACGCGACACGATGGTTCTGTTCTTTTCACCTCTGGTCGCCATCCCATGGCCGCCCTGGGATCTTCCCCCCCCTCCCCAACCGCGGGCCCCGGCGGCAAGGGTGACCAGCTTCTGCCGGAACCGCTGCTGGCCGAGCTCAACCAGCGTCGGATCGGGCCCGCCTGGCGGCAGCTGCTTGGCCATGGAGCCCTCCTCATCGGCGCCGGAGGGCTCTGGGGAATGACATCCATGCCCTGGCCGCTGCGCCTTCTCGGGCTGCTGGTTCTCGGTTGGGGTCTGGCCTTCAGTTTCTGTGCCATGCACGAATGTGCGCACCGCACGGCTTTTGTGGATCGGGAGCGCAACGACACCCTGGCCTGGTGGTTTGGGGTGCTGAGCTTCTACAACGCCGATTTCTATCGCCGTTACCACCAGTGGCACCATCGCCACACCCACCAACCAGGGCTGGATCCGGAATTGGAGGACGCCCCACCCACCACGCTGACCGGCTATTGGCTGGAACTGAGCGGCCTCCCCTGGTGGATCGGCAAGCTCCGTGGCCACTGGCGAGGTCTGGGAGGTGACTTTCGCGCCAACCCCTACATCCCCGAAGAGGCCGCTGCCCGGGTGCGGGAATCCCTGCGGCGCCAGTTTGCCGTCTACGGCGCCCTTTTGCTGCTCTCCATCCCGGAGGGAAATGGCTTCCTCCTGCGCTTCTGGCTGCTGCCCCTGATCGTGGGCCAGCCCCTGCTGCGCTTTGTGCTGATGGCGGAACATGGCGGCTGTGCCTTCAACGCCAATGGCCTCGCCAACACCCGCACCACCCTGACGCTGGCCCCGTTGCGCTGGCTGATGTGGAACATGCCGTTCCACGCCGAACACCACCTCTACCCCTCCATTCCCTTCCATGCCCTCCGGCGGGCGCACGCGCTGATCGGGCCCCATCTGGCCCATGGCGACACGGGCTATCTCCGGGTGCATCTCCGTTTCATGAGGGCTCCCGCCCTGCTCGCTGAGCCCCAGGCCAACCCTTCATGAAGGGGAGCTCCCGCGACGCGGTCTTTCCCCTGGGTCGTTTTTCCTTCGCCTGTGGCCAGACCTTGGAGAACGCCCACCTGGCCTATCGGGTGTTCGGCGAGCTGGCCGCAGATGGCACCAACCTGGTGCTTATGCCCACCTCCTACGGCGCCTGGCCGGAGGACATCGACTGGGTGGTGGGCCCCATCCTCGATCCGGAGCGCTGGTGTGTGGTGGTGGTGAGCCAATTCGGCAACGGCCGCTCGAGCAGCCCCAGCAACAGCGCGATGGGACTAGCCGAAGGAGGGTGGTGTGTCAGCCATGCCGACAATGTGCGCGCCCAGAGGCGTCTGCTGGAGGAGGTGTTCAAGGTGGAGTCGCCGGCCCTGGTCTATGGCTGGTCGATGGGCGCCCAGCAGGGCTATCACTGGGCTGCGCTGGAGCCGGAGCGGTGCCAGCGGCTGCTGGCCCTCTGCGGCACAGGCCGCACCACCCCCCACAACCGGCTGTTCCTGCTGAGCCTGCGCCAGGCCCTCACCGCCGATCCCGCCTGGACAGGGAGCGGCTTTGACGGCGAACCGCTGCAGGGGCTGCGAACCTTCGCCCTGATCTACGCCAGCTGGGCCGCCAGCCAGCCCTACTACCGCTCCCTCTCCCTGGCCGCCCACAGGTACGGAAGCCTGGAGGACTATGTGGAGCAAGCCTGGCTCCCCCTCTACCGCCGTCACGACCCCCACAACCTGGTAGCCATGCTCGACACCTGGCTGGCCTGCGATGTGGCGGCTGCAGCGGGCTGCGGGGAGGATCTGGCGGCCGCCCTGGGTCGCATCCAGGCGCGGGTGAGCGTGGTGGCGAGCAGGCACGACCTCTACTTCCCCCCCGCCGACTGTGGGGCGGAGGCCGCCCTGATTCGGGGGGCGTCCTTTTCGGTAATCAACTCCCACCTGGGCCACCGGACCGGCAATCCCCGCGACGATCCGGCGGTGCAGGCCCGCCTACGCCAAGCGGTGGAGGAGTTGCAGCAGCGCTGATCCAGGCCCCCTTCCACCCGCCTCACCAACCCGTCGCTTTCCCCAGAACCCATGAGTCCCCTCGCTGAAGCCGCCGCCGCCCAAGGATTCCAGTTTGTGCTCTTCTCCTTCACGGATCTGTTTGGAGTGCAGCGGGCCAAGCTGGTGCCCGCCCCAGCCCTGGAGGCCCTGGAGCAGGGAGGCGCGGGGTTTGCGGGATTTGCGGCCTGGCTGGATCTCTCACCGGCCCGAGCTGATCTTCTGGCCTTTCCCGATGCGGCGAGCCTGATGGCCATGCCAGGCCAACCGGAGGTGGGCTGGGTGGCCACCGATCTGGTGCTGGATGGGGAACCCCTGGCCCACTGCCCGCGGGGCGTGCTCCGGCGCCAACTGCAGCGGGCCGGAGCGCAGGGCCTGCATTTCCACACGGGCGTGGAGGCGGAGTTTTTCCTGCTCAACGGCGAGGGCACAGCCCTGGCGGATGGCCGGGATGGCCGCCGCAAGCCCTGCTACGACCAGCTCGCCCTGATGCGCCACTACCCACTGATCAGCGAATTGCTCAGTGCCCTCCAGGAGCTGGGATGGGGCCCTTACCAGGCCGACCACGAAGATGCCAACGGCCAGTTTGAGATCAACTGGACCTTCGACAATGCCTTGATCACGGCAGACCGCCACGCCTTCTTCCGCTTTCTGGTGCCCTGGAAAGCGGAGGCCCATGGCCTGACGGCCAGCTTCCGCCCCCGCCCCTTTGCCGATCTCACCGGCAACGGCTGTCACCTGCACCATTCCCTCTGGGATGCCAGCGGCCGGAACCTGTTCCACGATCCGTCCGGGGAGCTGGAGCTCTCCGCCACAGCCCGCCACTTCCTGGGGGGCGTGCTGGCCCATGCCCCGGCACTCTGCGCCTTCACCAACCCCACCCCCGCCAGCTACCGCAGACTGGCGGGCGCCCGTACGGCCTCGGGAGCCACCTGGAGTCCGGCCTGGATCAGCTGGGGTGCCAACAACCGCACCCATATGGTGAGGGTGCCCGATGGGCAACGGCTGGAGCTGCGCCTCGCCGATGGCGACAGCAACCCCTACCTCCTGCCGGCAGCGGTGCTCGCCGCCGGGCTCGATGGCCTGGAGCGTCAGCTGGATCCTGGACCCTTCAGCCTGGAGGATCTCCATGCAACACCGCCCGCCAACGGGCGGCCCCTGCCCCGCTCCCAGGGGGAGGCCCTTGCCGCGCTGGGGGCGGATGGGGTGCTGCGGGAGGCGCTGGGCGAAGCGTT
>JBIIHR010000143.1:0-4493 GCA_044235655.1 Cyanobium sp.
ATGGCGCGGAATCCGCGACCCATGGGTCGCGGATTCCGCGCCATGCAGCGCTCAGACGATCCCATGGCGCGCACCTCCTCTTCCCCACGCCAGCAGGAGAACCGCCTCGGCAAGCTCACCATCCATCCTGAGCTGCTCGATGCCAATGGCCAGATCACCCAGGAAGACCTGCTGACGGTCCGGTTCTCTGATGACAGTGGCGAGCCGGTGCGGCCCATCGACTAGTCAGCCTCTGACGACGGCTCCCCGGCGTATGCATGAATAGGCTCAAGGACAAAGCGCCCGAATCCAAGCCGATGGTGGATCAGAGAACCCGTATCGTTGCCGCCGTGCTCAACGGTCTCAAACTTCCACCCCGCTTTCGCCTGAAAATGGTGAAGGAAGATCCCATTCGGCTGGAGCTGAGTCTCACCCCCGCCTACGGCAAAGATCCCATTCTTGTGGGCATCGTCGAGTCGCAGGATTTGGTGGCCCGCCGGGATCGGGAAGGCCGAATTCCCAGAGATCTCCAGGGCACCTGGGACTGGACCGTGCGCCATGGAAAGGTGACCACCGGCGGCTGGAATCCCTATCTCAAGGAAGCCTTGCAGACGATGTTTGAAACGGGCTTGCCCGCCATCGTCTACGAGGAAACCACTGGCGAGGTCTATCACCCGGTGGACGGGATTCGCCACGTGCGCTGAGAGCCCTGCCCGCCGCTCCCCCCTCCGCCTCCTCAGGAGGTGCTTCCGCGCCCCTCCCCATTGATGGCCAGCTGGCCGCCATCGTGGCGGCACTGACGCCAACGGGCGCCACCGTCCTCCTGCAAGCTCCTCCGGGGGCGGGAAAAACCACCCGGGTTCCCCTTGCCGTTCTGGAGGCCCTGGACGCGGCCGACCAGCTTCTCCTGATCCAGCCCCGCCGGCTGGCGGCTCGGGCCGCTGCGCAACGTCTGGCCCAGGCCCTCGGGGAGCCGGTGGGGGAGCGGGTGGGCTACAGCGTGCGCCTGGAGAGCCGCCTGAGCCCCCGCACCCGGATTCTGGTGGTCACCCCTGGGGTTTTTCTGCGGATGCTCCAGGCCGATCCCGCCCTGGAGGGGTGGGCCCTGGTGGTGTTCGATGAGGTGCATGAGCGCCGGGCCGATCTCGATCTGGCCCTGGCCCTGCTTCGTCAGGCCCGGCAGGTGCTGAGGCCCGAGCTGCGCCTTCTGTTGATGTCCGCCACCCTGGATCTGGAGCCCCTGGCCGCGGCGCTGGATGGAGCCACCGTGCTCACTTCCATGGGACGCTCCCATCCCGTGGAGGTCCACTACCAGCCTCCCCGTCCCGAGGAGCCCCTGGAGCGGCAAGTGGTTCGGGCCCTGGAGTGCTGGTGGCTGCAGGAGCGGGCCAGCGGGGAAACGGTGCTGGTCTTTCTGCCCGGTCAGCGGGAGATCCGGGGGGTGCAACGGGCCATCGCCGCCACTCCCTGGGGGGAGCGGTTGGTGTGCGTTCCCCTCCATGCCCAGCTGCCCCTCGCGGTCCAGAGTGAAGCCATCGGTCCGGCCCGTGGAGCGGAGGGGAAGGTGGTGCTGGCGACCGCCATCGCCGAGAGCTCCCTCACCCTGGCGGGGGTGCGCCTGGTGATCGACAGCGGTTTGAGTCGTCTGGCCCGCTTTGATCCCTCCACGGGTATGGATGGCCTGGTGACGGTGCCCTCCAGCCAGGCCAGTGCGGAGCAGCGTCGGGGCCGGGCGGGACGGCTGGGGCCAGGGTGTTGCGTGCGCCTCTGGAGCACCGCCGATCAGGAGCGCCGCCCCCCGTTCACCCCCCCTGAGATTCTGGACACCGACCCTCTGCCCCTGGCGCTCCAGCTGGCGGCCTGGGGGGCGGGCCAGGGAGAGGATCTGCCTTGGCTGGATGCGCCCCCACCGGGGCTTCTTGCTCAGGCATGGGGGCTTCTCGGGCAGTTGGGAGCCGTGGATCAGGGAGGCCATCTCACGGACCACGGCCGTTCCCTGCTCCAGGTGGGCCTGCACCCCCGGCTCGGCCACATGCTGCTCCTGGCGGAGCAGAAAGGATGGCTTCCCCTCGCCGCCGCTCTGGCGGCCCTGCTCAGTGAGCGGGATCCCCTGGCCAGCCAGCAGGTGGGCTGCGACCTCCTGCTGCGCCTCGACTGGTTGCTGGCCCCTGCCTCCGCTGGGGACGGCAGCCATCGCTTGCTGCAACGGCTGCAGAGGGATCTGGAGCAACAGGTGGCGCGGGCCGTTGGTCGTCTCCAACCTCAGGCGCCTCCCTTCGATCCCGATGGGCAGATCAGCGCCCGCCTGATCGGCTGGGCCTACCCCGAGTGGATGGCCCTCTCCAGGGGGCAGGGGGATGGGCGATTCCTCATGCACAACGGAAGGGGTGCCCGGGTGCATCCCCAGGATCCCCTGGCCTCGGCCGACGCCCTCGCCGTTGCTGCCGTGGATGGGGTGGGCCAGGAGGCGCGGGTGATCCTGGCCGCGCGCCTGGATCGGGCCGTCCTGGCCGAACTGGCAGCTCCCACGCTGGAGGTGCGTCAGCAGGCCCGCTGGGATCCTGCCGCCGAGCGGGTCCGCTGTGAGGAGGAGCGCTGTTTCGGGGCCCTGGTGCTCGCGCGGGGGGCCTGGCCGGAGGCCCCTGAGGAGCGTGTGCGGCAGGTCATGCTGGCGGGTCTGGAGGCGATGGGGTTGGAGGCGCTCCCCTGGACGCCGGCCACCCGGCAGCTGCAGCACCGGCTGGCCCTGGCCCACGTCCATCTGGGGCCCCCCTGGCCCGATCGGCGCCTGGAGAGCCTCAAGGCGGATCTCGACACCTGGCTGGGGCCCTTTCTGGACGCCACCATGCGGAGCCGGGCGGATCTGGCCCGGTTTCCCCTTGGGGAGGCCCTCTGGGGCGATGGCGACTGGCAGGCCCGCCAACAGCTGGAGTCGCTTCTCCCCACCCACCTCTCCGTGCCTTCCGGTCGGCGCGTGCCCCTGGACTACGGCGGCGAGGGCCCTGTGCTGGCGGTGAAGCTCCAGGAAATGTTCGGCCCGGTGCCCGCCCTCCGCCTGCTGGGGGGGCGTCTGCCCGTCACCCTCCACCTGCTCTCGCCCGCGGGCCGTCCCCTGGCCATCACCTCCGACCTGGAGCGGTTCTGGCGGGAGGGTTATGCCGCGGTTCGGCGCGATCTGCGGGGGCGCTATCCGCGCCATCCCTGGCCGGAAAACCCGCTCGAAGCCATTCCCACGGCTCTCTCCAAGGCCCGGCTGCGGGCGGCCGACTCCCCCCCTCAGAAGTGAGAGGAGAGCAGGGAGGCGAAGCCGAAGTGCCGGAGTCCCTCCACGATGCCCTCGCAGCCATGGGCGCTGGCCCGATAGGTGCGCTTCAGGGTGGGAAAGGCGTCCACCAGGGCTGGCTCGGCGTTGCCCACCATCACCCCCTGGAAGCCCGTTGTGAACATGGCCAGATCGTTCAGACTGTCACCGGCAGTCACGACCGTTTCGGGGGGCACCTCCAGGCACCCGATCAGGTCCGTGAGGGTGCTGCCCTTGTTCACCCCCGCCGGGAGCACATCGAGATATTTGTCACCCGACACCAGGCAGTCCACCCCCATGGCTTCCACGGCCTGCAGGTGGGCGGTGTCCAGGAGCTCCGGGTCGATCAGATAGGCCAGGCGACGCACGGCGCTGACGGGTTGGGCGGACAGCCCCGGGATGGCCTTCAGCAGGGGCAAGACCCGCTCTGCCTGCCCATGCCATCGCCGCTCGATCGGCTCAATCACGTGTGGAATGGGGGTCAGGCTCACGCCACAGGCCACCGTGCAGCCCACATCGCCGATCACCAGGTGGGGCGCCCCCAGTCCCATGGCGGCTTCCTGCTCCAGCACCCGGGCGATGGAGGCTAGATCCCGACCGGTGTTGAACACATGCAGCACCGTGTCCCGTCGGGTGTCCAACCAGCGGTAGAAGCGCCGTCTCCACCTCGGGGTTCCCTCCAGCAGGGTGCCGTCTAGATCGGTCACCAACACCAGCTTGGGAGCCGTCGGCAGTCGAGCCCGGATGCCCTGCTCCAGTTGCTGGCGTGGGCTGGCAAAAGCCGGATTGGGCAGGGGAGGCATGGGGGAGGCCAGGGCCGGGCCCGATCCTCGGCCACCTCGTGCCCTTTGCCTAGGGTGAGCCACCTGGAGCGGACGGGCGGCATGGAACAGAACGCCGAGGCCGTGGAGGCCTTCGAGCCCCTGCTGCCGCGTCATGGTCTGCACCGCTACACCGTGGCCTCCCTCAATGAGGCCATCGCCACCCTGATTGGCAGAGGATTTGCGCCCCGATTTCTGCTGGAGGCCACCGTGAGCCGCCCCCAGCTCAAGAAGGGGCACCTTTGGCTCACCCTCACCGATGGGGAGGCCACCGTGCAGGCCGTGATCTGGTCGTCCCAGCTGCGCAAGCTCAGCTTTGTGCCCGAAGACGGCGATGGTGTCACGGTCGTGGGCAAGCTCAACTTCTGGACGGCACGGGCGGCCCTGTCGGT
>JBIIHR010000144.1:0-4487 GCA_044235655.1 Cyanobium sp.
CAGCAAAGCATTGCCAGGTCCCTCCTCCACGATCCGGCCCCCCTCCAGCACGATCACCCGATGACAGAACCCGCTGGCCACCGAGAGGTCGTGGGTGACGAACACCATCCCCAGGCCTAGCTGCTGCTGCAGAGCCCGCAGCAGGGCCAAGACCTCCGCCTGCACTTCCGCATCCAGCATGCTCACGCTCTCGTCGCAGAGCAGCACGCGGGGCTGGAGGATCAGGGCCCGGGCGATGGCCACCCGCTGCTGCTGGCCTCCCGAGAGCTGGCGGGGCCGGCGATGTTCAAAGGTTTCCGGAGGATCCAGGCCCACCGCCGCCAGTTGGTCCCGAGCCTGCTGCCGGGCTTCTGCCCGCCCCGCCAGCCCGTGAATCAGAAGCGGGTCGGCCACCGCTTCGCCCACGGACATCTGGGGATTGAGGCAGGCCAGCGGATCCTGAAACACCATCTGTAGCTGGCGGCGAGCCTGCCGCAGGGCCTCCCCCCGCAGGTGGCGCAGATCCTGCCCCAACAGCCGCACCGCCCCGCCCCGCACCGGAGCCAGCCCCATGAGGGCGCGACAGAGGGTGCTCTTGCCGCAACCCGAGGCCCCCACCACACCGATGGTCTCCCCCCCATGCAGGGTGAGGCTGATCCCATCCACGGCCTTGAGCCAACGGGGAGCCCAGGGAGGGGAGGGGAGGGGATGCCAGCTGCGCAGCTCCTCCAGCTCAAGCACCACAGGTGCTTCGGCGGGTGCCTCGCTCTGGCGACCCTCCCGCTCCCGGGCCGCCTGCACCAGCCGTTGCCCCACACCGGATGCGGGGGTCGTGAGCACCTGCTGGCTCGATCCCTCCTCCACCAGCACCCCCCCATCGAGCACACCGATGCGCTCACACCAACGGCCGGCCATGGCCAGATCGTGGGTGATCAGGAGCAGGGCACTGCCCACCTCCTGGCAGAGATCGCAGAGCTCGGCCATCACCTGCATCGTCACTGCCACATCCAGGCTGGTGGTGGGTTCGTCGGCAATCACCAGCGGGGGGCTGAGGGCCATGGCCAGGGCGATGGCCACCCGCTGCCGCATGCCGCCGCTGAATTCATGGGGGTAACTGCTGTAACGGGCCGGTTCAATGCCGACCCGGGCCAGGAGCTCCTCCACTTGGGCCCGCTGGGCGCGCCCAGCGGGCCGGTGGGCGGCCAGGGTGTCCCGCAGATGTTCCCCAACCGTGAGGAGCGGGTTCAATCGGGTCATGGGGTCCTGAAACACCAGTCCCACGGCCTCGCCCCGCAGCCTGCGCAGGGCGGTCTGATCCAGCTGGCGGGGATCCTGACCCGCCAGCAGCAGGGTGCCCTCGCAGGCACTCCCCGGCGGCAGGAGTTGCAGCACCGCCCGGGCCACCGTGCTCTTCCCGCACCCGGACGGCCCTACCAGGGCCATCCGCTCGCCCCGCCTGAGGCGCAGGTCCAACCCATCCAGGGTGGGGTGGAGGGCGCCTGGGTAGCGCACCCTCAGCTGGCGCAGATCGAGAACCGGAGGCGGTTCAGGGGGGAGGGTTGGCGCCATGGGGGCGGGAAAGCTCGCTCCAGCTTGGCCTGTCCTGCTCTTTCGACCCATTTGTTTGCTGGCTTCGCGATGCCCTGGCCACTCCAGGCCCATCTCTCGGTTTGCTCCTGGCAGACTCACCACCAGCCTGCCGCGGTTCTGCCTCCTCGCCCCGCCTCGCCCTTCCCCTCTCTGTGCCCGAGCGACCTCCTGCACCACGGCTCTTCCTTGGCACCTTCTTCGTGGGCTGGGTCTACGGGCCATGGCTCGTGGCCGGGCTCCTGGTGGTGCTCGCCCTTCGCCTGCTGCTTGAGGAGGATTTTGATCTGCGCAGCAGTGCCTGGGGGCTCTTTGGTAATGCGGCGATCTGCTTCTCGATCGGCTGCGTCTGCAAGATCTCCTGGGCCATGGCCCAGATCAAGGCCGTGCGGCTGCTGGAGGCGCGGCTCCGGGAGGAGCTTGGGCTGCGATGACGCGACAGCAGCTCCACCTGGTTGTCACCCTGCCCTGGCTGGCCTCCGCAGCGGTGCTTCTGGCGATGACCCGCATCCAAGGGGAAACCCATGCCACCAAGCTCGGGCTGCTGGGGAGTGGCGCCATCTGCTTCTCCATCGGCTGCCTGGCCCGCACCAGCCTTGCTCTCGCCGAACTGTCGCAACCGCCCCATCCCCCGCAGCCGCCCGAACCGCCGGCCAGGGATGGGGCGGCCCTCGTTGAAAAACGCCCGTGAGCAGAAAACGGCTCCTGGCTCACCTGCAGCGAAGTGGCCTCCTTCTGGGGATGGGACTCACCCTGCTGTCGCCGGGGAGCGCCCAGCCCCTTGTGCCGGTGCCCCGGGCCCGCAACCTCCCGCCTCCCTCCGGAGCCCTGCTGCGCAATCTGGAAGCCCTCCAGCGGGATCTGGAGCTGCTCGATCGCAGCCTGCCCCCGGCCGCCTCAGCGGGGGGGACGCCGCAGGGCGAGGATGAAGCCTTGCTCCGCCGCCTTCCCGCACCCGCCCCCGAGGCCCTGCCGGCGAGCCCTGCGGCGGTGGCGATCCAGGAGCGGCTGCGGATCAGCCTCACCGGAGCGCTGGCGGTGGCCGTGCGGAACGATCCAGATCTGGCGGCGGAGGTGGCAACGGTGCAAGAGCGGCAGGATCTGGTCCGCTCGGCCAGGGGGCGCTGGTGGCCCGAGCTGGGGCTCAACCTGAGCAGCGGGTATGCCCAGCAGCGCACCACCAGCGCTGTCTGGCAGGACAACGCCGGCCTCTACCCGCCCGGCTCCCCCTTTCTGGTGAAGCCGGGCGGCTGGAACCTGCTGCAGACCAATGGAGGCATGGGGGGCGCCGCCATGGGGCTGGACTGGGCCCTGATCAGCCCGGGACGCGGGGCGGCGATCGCCGAGGCCGATCAGGAGCTGCTGGCCGCGCAACGGCGCTATGGCGACCGCCTCCGGCAGCTGCAGCTGGATGTGAGCCTGGCCTACTACGGGCTCCAGTTGGCCGATCAGATGTCCCGCATTCGCCGGGCGGTGGTGGATTCCGACACCGTGGTGCGCGACCAGGTGTCCGCTCTGAAGACCGCTGGCCTGGTGCCTCGGGTCGATCTGCTGCGGGCCGAGGCGGAGCTCCAGCAGAGCCGTTTCCGGCTGCAGCAGGCCGAGGCCCTGCAACACAGTCGGGAGCGGCAGCTCAGCAATCGCCTTAACGCGCCTTTCAGCGTCACCCTGATCGCCAACGAAGCGGTGCGGCTGCAGCCTCCCTGGCCCCTTGATCTGGAACAGACGATCCTGCAGGGCTATGCGGCCAACCCCCAGCTGCTGGCCCTGAAGGCGGCCCGCGAAGCCCTTCTGCGGCAGGCGGACCGACGGGCCGCCGAGCTGCTGCCGACCCTGCAGCTCGTGGCCGCCGCCGGTTATCGCCAAACGGTGTCCACCATGCCCGTGATCCAGCTGGAGGGCTGCTGCGGCGCCACCCACATCCCCCAGCTCTACAGCCAGAGCGCCGACTGGGCCGCCGGCCTGCAGCTGCACTGGAAGTTCTTTGACGGTGGCGTCACCGCAGGCTCTGTAGCGGCAAGCCGCTCCGCGGCCAATCGCACCGACCAGACCCTGGCCCGGGAGCGGAATGCCATTCGTCAGCGCCTCGAGGCCGCGTTCTTCGACCATCGCGCAGCGCTGAGCCAGATCGTGGCTGCGAGGGCCTCCTACACCGCCGCCCGGGAGGCCTTCCGCGACGTGCGAGCCCGCTATCAGCTTGGGCTGGCCGATTACACCGATGTGGCTAACACGGTGGCCACGCTCACGGCGGCCATGGAGGGCGTGGCGGAATCCACCACCCTCGCCAACGTCAGTTATGCCCAGCTGCTAAGGGAGCTGCTGCCGGTGCCCGATCAGCCCGGTGAGCCGGTGTCGCTGCCGTTGGTGCTGGAGGAGAGCCGTCCGGCCTCCTGACGGTCGCGCCAGCGGCCATGCCACGCGAACAGCCGCCAAAGCAGGAGAACCAGCTGGGCGGTGAACCAGAACCACACCTCCGGAGCATTGGCATGGAGAAGCACCACAAGAAAGCCCGTCATCATCACCAGCCAGGGCAGCTCGCGCCGGAAGGGCGTCCCTCGAAAAGCGGCCGCGAGGCTCATCAGGGGAGTCCCCCGCGCTGGCGCAGGTCTGGTTCGTCCTGCCGCTGCTGCTGGCGCAGGGTGCGGTAGCTGCCCGTCAGATCCCGAAGCACCGGCAGCACATAGCTGGCTGGTGTGCGCCATTCCACATAGCCATGGGCCTGCAGGGTGAGTCCCTCCCGGATCGGGAAGACGCTGCTGCCGCGGCTGAGGGTCCAGCGGTAGCGGCTGACCGAGTCCCCCTTGGGGGGTGCCCCATCGGAGGACCGGTCGACGGCGGGAAGCAGATCGATGGTGGTGCGCATCACGGGCCCCCGGCGAACGAGGGCTTCGGCCAGCTGGGGATTACCCATGGTGGTGCTG
>JBIIHR010000161.1:0-4122 GCA_044235655.1 Cyanobium sp.
GCTGAAGCGGCGGTGGTAGACAGCGAAGTTGACGCTGAAGCGGGGATCCCTGAGGTCGGCGTAGAACCGATCCAGCACCTCCGAGCGCACCATCCCCTTGTAAACGAGGGTGCGCGCACTGATGGAGGCGAAGTAAAGATCGGTGGTACCACTGCCCGAGATCTCACGCATTCGGTCAACCGCCCGGCGTCGCAGACGGAATAGAAGGGCCTCCACCGCATCCACGTCGTCGGCCACCTGGCTGGAGGCCTCCGGGGCCTCAAGTACCCATTGCTCGATGGCTGGAGCGGTCTGCAGGGCGAGGGGCCCCAGGACGGATCGGTCCACCGGTACCTCCCTCCAGCCATGGCTGCGCAAGCCGAGCTGGGCGGCCTCCTGCTCGCAGATCTCCCGGGCCTGCAGCCTGCGGGGTTCCTCCATGGGCAGGAACACCATGGCCAGTCCACGCACGCTCTGGCTGGGGATCGTGGCCACCTGGGGCCACACCGCCTCCAGGAAGCTCCAGGGAATGGCCGTCAGGAGCCCAGCCCCATCTCCGGAATCCGCATCTCCGCCGCAGCCGCCCCGATGTTCCATGCAGCGGAGTCCCCGGAGCGACTGCTGCAGGATCCAGTGGCTGGCTTCCCCTTCCAGGTGGGCAATAAAGCCCACCCCGCAGGCGTCCTTTTCTCCGCACACCGCCTCGGGAGGCAAGGAGTCGCTCTGGGGCCTGACGGCAGGGGAGCGGTGGGCGTTGGAGGGAAGTGGCATGGGCTGGTGTGGGCTGCCGCGTTCAGCAGGCGGGCCTGCTGCGTGGAGAAACGGAGTCCCTGAATCAGGACTTCAATCAAGGATCCTAGGCAGGGGCATCCGAGCGCCGTTCACTGGGTCTACCTTTCGGAATGTGAGTTGACGGGAGCTCGGAGATGTTCAAGCGGCCAGTCCTGCTCACAGCCCTCTGCGGCGCACTGGTCAGCGCTTGGCCCGTTCCCCTCTCCGCGGGCCCCAACCCGCAGATGCTCCAGCGCACGCCTCCTCCGCTTCCGCCCCCCGCCCCACCCGGGGTTCTGCCGACGCACGAGGACGGTGGCATGCGGGCGAGGGGGACCTTCGAGGGACGGGTCCTGCGCATCCATGGCCAGCGTCAGCAGGCTGCCTGGCTCTGGGTTGGCTCTTCTTCTGAGGCGCCAAGGGAGCTTTGGCTGCCCCTGGAGGTGTTGCAGGGCCAGTTGGGATTCAGCGGTCGCACTCGGGGGGATGGGGCCCTGGAGCTGGAGTGGTTTGGTCAACGTCTGATCGTGCCCCAGAACCAGCAGCGATCCCTGGCGGATGAGGTGGCGATCGATGTGTCGCCCCTTCTCTCCCAACGAACCCTCCTGGCCCAAATGAACGCAGGGGAACTGCTTCTGCAGGGGGGCAGGCCCCAGGTGCGCCAGGTGCGCGCCAGCGCTGCGCCCCCCGGGAGCCGCCGCGTTGTGTTGGATCTCAGTGGTCCGGCGGTGGTCCGCAGCTCCGAGGGTGGGGTCTGGCTGGCGGCCGAGGTGCCGGAGACCCTGACCCAGGATCTTCGCCGTTTAGGGCTGACCGGACGACAGGAGGGGGAGGGTTGGGCCCTGCTTGCTCCCGCGGCTCCCCAGCGGGTGTTCACCCTGGGCGGGCCCTGGCGAGTGGTCCTGGATCTGGCCGCCAGTCGGGAATCCGGGTCAGGGGCCACCCCTGCTTCCCCAGCGCAGCCGTCGCTGGATCCCCGGCTTCAGGGCCTCCTGGGGTCCCAGGTGTTCTGGAACAAGGACCTCCGCTCCTTCGGCGGTCGGCGGTTCAGGCTCAACAGCGTGCGCATGGACCCCCTCGGCAATTCCTTGGAGCTGCGCAACCTCAGCCGGGGCACTGGCATGGAAGGGCTCACCACCCTCCCCCTGCTGGCCCGCCGTTACGACGCTCTGGTGGCGATCAACGGGGGTTACTTCAATCGAGTCCGTCGGCTCCCCCTGGGCGCGCTTCGGGATCAGGGGCAATGGTTGTCGGGCCCGATCTTGAATCGGGGGGTGGTGGCATGGGAGGGGGGCAGCCTCCCCCGCTTTGGGCGGCTCCATCTCCAGGAGTGGGTGGATGACGGCACCGCCCGCAAGTGGCCCGTGGATTTCGTGAACAGTGGTTACGTGAAGCGCGGACTGGCCCGATACACCGCTGCCTGGGGCTCCTACCGGGCCCTGAGTGGCGCTGAGCAGGCTGTCCTGCTGCGCGATGGGGTGGTGCAGCGCCGGTATGACAGCGCCTGGTTGGCGGCTGGCGTGCCCCTTGGCACGGGGGAGGATCTCCTTGTGGCCCGCAGCGTGCCCCTGCCCTGGGAGGTTGGCACTCGCCTCCAACTCCTCAGCCGGCCCAGCAGTGATCTTGGATTGGCGCCCAACGTGATGGGCGGAGGACCCCTGCTTCTGCAGGGCGGGCGGATCGTCTTGGATGGCCTGGCGGAGGGCTTTTCTCCTGCGTTTCTCCGCCAGGGAGCTCCGCGAACCGTGATCGGCAGCGATGGCCGTTTCCTTTGGTTGCTGACCCTGGAGGGGCTGGACGAGGGGGGGCCAACCCTCGCTGAGACAGCACAGTTCCTGCAGGCGGCAGGGCTGCAGGATGCCCTCAATCTTGATGGCGGCAGCTCCACCGGTCTGGTGATGGGAGGCCTGCACACCGTGAAAGGACGTGGGGTGGTGTCGGCGGTGCACAACGGCCTCGGGCTCGTGCCCAGATCGCCCATTCGCAGCGCTGACCCTGGTGCCACTCCTCTGGTGACAGAACGGGACTCCCCTGAGCCAGGGCCAGGGTCTGCTGTGGTGCTGCCAAACTGATGAGATCCCGATCCCAGACCCGTGCCCAGGGGCCAGAGCCTCCGCCTCACTCCCACTGCTGCCGCTGAACTCTGCCGTCAGGCGGCTGTGGCTGGCACCCCCGGGATGATGCATCTCGACCTGCTGGCCGGCTCCTGCGAACAGTGGGTGATCCGCCTCCGTGCCGGCCATCTGGCCGGCAGCCCAGTGGCCCGGGCCGATGGCATCACCCTCTATGCCCCACCCCATCAACAGGAGCTTCTCGCCGGCCTCCAGCTCGATTACCGGGGGGACTTGAGCGGAGCCGGTTTTCTGATGCGGGGTGCGGAATTCATCCGGTCCTGCGCCTGCGGAGCCGCCTTCACTCCCCTGAAGAGGGGTTGGGCCCCTGGGGAGTAAGGTGATGGATTGTGGTCAACGGTCGGACGCCCGACCACGACCCCCCGAGCAGTCCTTCGGCCCTCGATGCCCACTATCCAGCAGCTGATCCGCACCGAGCGGCAGCGTCTCACGCGCAAAACCAAGTCGCCCGCTCTTCGCGCCTGCCCTGAACGGCGAGGTGTCTGTACGCGCGTCTATACCTCCACCCCCAAGAAGCCAAACTCAGCGCTGCGCAAGGTGGCCCGGGTTCGCCTCACCTCAGGATTTGAAGTGACGGCGTACATCCCCGGGATCGGTCACAACCTCCAGGAGCACTCCGTGGTGCTGATCCGTGGGGGCCGGGTGAAGGATCTGCCCGGTGTGCGCTACCACATCATCCGCGGCACCTTGGACACCGCAGGTGTGAAGGATCGCCGTCAGGCCCGTTCCAAATACGGCGCCAAGGCTCCCAAGGCTTGATCCCGGTCACGTTCGTTCCTCTCGCTGCCCTGCCCCACATCCATGTCCCGTCGCAACGCCGCTGAAAAGCGTCCCGTCCTTCCTGATTCCCAGTTCAACAGCAGGCTGGCATCCATGATGGTGGCCAGGCTGATGAAGCATGGGAAAAAATCCACCGCCATGCGCATCCTTTCTGATGCGTTCACCCTGATCAATGAGCGCACCGGTGGCGATCCCCTGGAGCTCTTTGAGACGGCTGTTCGGAATTCCACTCCCCTGGTGGAAGTTCGGGCCCGTCGGGTGGGTGGAGCTACCTACCAGGTTCCGATGGAAGTGCGCCAGGAACGGGGCACGGCCATGGCTCTGCGCTGGTTGGTGAATTTCTCTCGCGCCCGCAACGGTCGGAGCATGGCTCAGAAGTTGGCTGGGGAACTGATGGATGCCGCCAATGAGGCTGGCAGTGCGGTTCGCAAGCGTGAGGAAACGCACAAGATGGCTGAGG
>JBIIHR010000336.1:0-4463 GCA_044235655.1 Cyanobium sp.
AGGCGGCCCTGCAGGCACCGTGCTCACCCGTTGGCCTCGTTGCCGTCGTTCGGTGAGAAAGTGTCCTTCAGAACGGTGCGAGCAGCGAGCTGTCGTCTGGTTTGATCCAACAGGTTGAGTTCCTCACGCAACCGCTCTCCGGTGTCGGTGATCTCCAGCAAGGCTTGCTGGTGGTCGGCTACGGGCCCCCCCAGATGGGAGCCGATCCAGTAGGACAGCTCCCGTGGCAAATCAGGAAGATCATCCGGCAAGACAGTGGTTTTACCGACAAGTTTTCCCGTCAGTTCGACCACGTCTCGGAGGGCCTGGGTCACCTCCTGGGTGAGGGCCTGGAGCTCATCCGCGGTGTCAGTTATCTCATCCTCCACCCAGCTCACCATCGCCACACGAAACGGGGTTTCTCGGAGAATCTTGAGCACACGAAAGCGCTGTTGCCCCATCGTCACGATGTTGCTGCGGTCGTCATCCAGACCCTGGCAATGGAGGATTTCGGCACAACAACCAATCGAAGACATGCGTTGTTGCTGGGGATCCCACCGCAAGACACCAAAGCGACGGTCTTCAGACATCACCGTGCGCAACATCATCCGATAACGGGGCTCAAAAATATGAAGCGGCAGGACTTCCTGTGGAAACAGCACCACATCGGGCAGTGGAAACAGCGGCAGTTCCCTAACGGATAAATCACTCACAAGCGTTACCTTGCAGATCCGCTGCCAGAAAGAGGGGGCTGGAGCCACACTGGGAACCAGAATCGGGACCATGGTGGGGAGGAACCAAGCCTTTCACCTCTTCAATGATCGAACCAACCCATCCTAGAAAGGTCGTCAGGAGGGTGTGCTTGGGTCAGAGCTTGACTTCAATATCGACACCACTGGGTAGATCAAGCTTCATCAGGGCATCGATGGTTTTCGAGCTTGGGCTGTAGATATCAATGATCCGACGGTGGGTGCGGGTCTCAAAATGTTCGCGGGAATCCTTATCCACGTGCGGCGAACGGAGAACGCAATAAATTTTTCGTTTGGTAGGCAGCGGAATC
Organism: Cyanobium sp.; assembly: GCA_044235655.1. Taxonomy (GTDB): domain Bacteria; phylum Cyanobacteriota; class Cyanobacteriia; order PCC-6307; family Cyanobiaceae; genus Cyanobium. The sequence goes on from JBIIHR010000336.1 coordinate 1,040, forward strand.
GGACCGATGGCTGTGGCAGCGGTGTGGTCTGCCGTTTCGATGATCTTTTCGCAGGACAGATCGAGCATGCGCCGATCAAACGCCTTCAGGCGGATCCGGATTTTCTGCTGAGGAATGGAGGTGGTCATGGGGGGGGCCGGGCGAGAGGGGAGTTGGATTGTCGAGGTTCAGTGGAGGAAAAGCCAGCGGGTGGGAAAGCCCACCCGCTGAGACGGCTATCAGCCTCTCATTCCACGATCTTGGACACCACGCCAGCACCGATGGTGCGTCCACCTTCGCGGATGGCAAAACGCATACCCTGTTCGATGGCAACGGGGCAGATCAGTTCAGCACTCATCTTGATGCGATCCCCGGGCATCACCATTTCAACGTTGGTGCCATCATCAGCGGTGAAGGCCGTGATCTGGCCGGTCACATCCGTGGTGCGGATGTAGAACTGCGGGCGATAGCCTGCAAAGAAGGGGGTGTGACGGCCTCCTTCCTCCTTCTTGAGCACATAAACCTCTCCTTCGAACTTTGTGTGCGGCTTGATGGAGTTGGGCTTCACCAGCACCATCCCCCGCTCGATGTCTTCCTTCTGGACGCCACGAAGCAGGAGACCAACGTTGTCTCCGGCCATGCCCTCATCGAGCAGCTTTCGGAACATTTCCACACCGGTGACGATGGTCTCGCGGGTGTCCTTGATGCCCACGATCTGCACCGTTTCGCCCACCTTGACCTTTCCGCGCTCAATCCGGCCCGTGGCCACAGTGCCGCGACCGGTGATGGAGAAGACATCTTCCACGGCCATCAGGAAGGGCTTATCCACTTCACGCTCAGGCTGGGGGATGGATTCATCAACCGCCGCCATCAGCTCCTCCACCTTGGCTTCCCATTCCTTATCGCCTTCCAGAGCTTTGAGCCCGGAAACACGAACCACGGGGATGTCATCGCCAGGGAAGTCGTAGCCACTCAGGAGCTCGCGCACTTCCAACTCAACAAGCTCGAGAATTTCCTCGTCATCCACCATGTCGCACTTGTTGAGTGCTACAACCAGGGCAGGCACACCGACCTGCTTGGCCAGAAGGATGTGCTCTTTGGTCTGGGCCATCGGACCGTCCGTGGCAGCGACGACCAGGATGGCACCGTCCATCTGAGCAGCCCCGGTGATCATATTTTTCACGTAGTCGGCGTGGCCGGGGCAGTCCACGTGGGCATAGTGCCGATTTTCCGTTTCATACTCCACGTGGGCGGTGTTGATCGTGATGCCCCGCTCACGCTCCTCAGGAGCACCATCAATGTCGTCATATTTTTGTGCTTTCGCCATGCCTTTCTTAGAAAGCACATTGGTGATAGCAGCTGTGAGGGTGGTCTTGCCATGGTCGACATGACCGATGGTGCCGATGTTGACGTGAGGCTTGTTCCTCTCAAACTTCTCGCGAGCCATGGTAAAGAATCGGGGGGTTTAGTGTTGGGTTGATGGGGTTGAAGATCAGGAATTGCCCTGATTCTTGGAGATGATGGCCTCAGCCACATTGCGAGGAACTTCCTCGTAATGGCTGAACTCCATCGAGAAGATACCCCGACCCTGTGTCATGGATCGGAGCTGGGTGGCGTAGCCGAACATCTCGGCCAGAGGCACCTTGGACTGGACCTTGGACTGTCCATCATCGACGGATTGCCCTTCGACCTGACCACGGCGCGAGGATAGATCACCGATGATTGAGCCGAGGTAATCCTCGGGAATCTCAACCTCCACCTTCATCATCGGCTCAAGAAGAACAGGATTGCACTTCTTTACGCCGTCCTTGAAGGCCATGGAACCAGCAATCTTGAACGCCATCTCCGAAGAGTCGACGTCGTGATAGGAACCATCCACCATGGTGACCCTGACGTCGATCATGGGATAACCAGCAATCACGCCAGATTCACAGGTCTCCTTCATTCCTTGTTCCGCCGGGCCAATATATTCTTTGGGAACGATACCACCCACAATTTTATTAACAAATTCAAAACCTGATCCGGGCTCCCCAGGTTCCATTTCAATCACCACGTGGCCGTACTGGCCTTTACCACCAGTCTGTCGGGCGAATTTTCCTTCACCCTTGGCACTCCCCCTGATGGTCTCTCGGTAGGACACCTGGGGTGCGCCAATGTTTGCTTCCACCTTGAACTCGCGCAGCATCCGATCCACGAGAATTTCCAGGTGCAATTCACCCATCCCAGCAATCACGGTCTGATTGGTTTCTGGATCCGTGGACACGCGGAACGTGGGATCTTCATCTGACAAGGATTGAAGGGCCTTGCCAAGTTTTTCCATGTCGCCTTTGGTCTTGGGCTCCACGGCCACGGAAATCACGGGTTCCGGGATGAAGAGAGACTCAAGAATGATGGGATCATTCTCCACGCAGAGCGTATCCCCGGTCGTGGTGTCCTTCAGACCGAGGACAGCTCCGAGGTCTCCAGCGCGTAATTCATCCACTTCTTCCCGTTCATCAGCCTTGAGAAGGATCAAACGGGAAATACGCTCTTTCTTATCCTTGGTGGAATTAAGCGCATAGCTACCTTTCTGCAGAACTCCGCTGTACATCCGCACAAACGTGAGCTTGCCGTAGGGATCCGCCATCACCTTGAAGGCGAGGGCACTGAAGGGGGCTGCGTCGTCACAGGGCCTGGAAGATTCCGTACCGTCAGGCAGCAAACCTTGAATCGGCGGAACATCCACCGGAGCAGGAAGATAATCCACAACCGCATCCAGAACCAACTGGACACCCTTGTTTTTGAAGGCGGATCCACAAAGCATGGGAACCATGCCATGGTGAATGACACCGTTGCGGATTCCCGAGATTAATTGCTCTTCCGTGAGTTCACCGTTTTCAAGGAAGGCTTCGAGCAGCTCCTCATCAGTTTCAGCAACCGACTCCATCAGCTTCAGCCGCCATTCCTCCGCGAGCTCGGCGAGCTCAGCTGGAATCTCAGCCTCCAGAATGTCGGTTCCCAGATCATTGGTGTAGATGACGGCTTTATTCCGCACCAAATCGATGATGCCCTTGAGTTCACCCTCCGCTCCAATAGGGAGCTGGATCGGCACAGCGTTGGCCTTGAGCCTATCTTTGATTTGGTCGTAAACTTTTAGAAAATTAGCCCCAGTTCGGTCCATCTTATTGACAAACACAATCCTGGGCACGTTGTAGCGATTGGCCTGACGCCAGACGGTTTCGGACTGGGGCTGCACGCCGCCAACGGCACAAAAAACAGCCACAACCCCATCCAGCACTCGCATGGAGCGTTCCACCTCAATGGTGAAATCAACGTGCCCAGGGGTGTCGATGATGTTGATGCGGTTATCTTTCCAGCTGGTGGAGATGGCAGCCGCCGTGATGGTGATCCCCCGCTCCCGTTCCTGTTCCATCCAGTCCGTCACGGCCGCACCGTCGTGCACCTC
>JBIIHR010000145.1:0-4450 GCA_044235655.1 Cyanobium sp.
GGCCAGCTCCCAGCTGGCGCGGGGGCCCCTGGGCCCCCTGGTGCGGCTCCAGCTGCACCAGCTCCGGCAGTGGGATGTGCTCAGTGCCCAGCGGCCCACGGCCTTCATCGCCAATTCCCGCTTCACGGCCAGCCGCATCCGCCGCTACTGGGGGCGGCGGGCCACGGTGGTGCATCCACCGGTGGAGGTGGATCGGTTCCAGTGGAACCGTCCCCGGGACGACTTCTATCTCAGCCTCTGCCGCCTGGTGCCCAACAAACGGGTGGATCTGGTGGTACAGGCCTGCAACCGCACCCGGTTGCCCCTGGTGGTGATCGGCGATGGACCGGAGCGGAAACGGCTGGAGGCCATGGCGGGGCCCACCGTGCGCTTCCTGGGGCGCTGTTCGAACAGCGAGGCCACGGATTGGCTGGAACGGTGTCGGGCCTATGTGAACGTGGGGCTGGAGGATTTCGGGATCGCTCCGGTGGAAGCCATGGCCGCCGGGGCTCCCGTGATTGCCTACGGAGCCGGGGGCTTCTGCGACAGCGTGCGCCCCCTCGACCACCAGACCCCCAACCCCACCGGCCTGTGGGTGGGCGAACAGAGCGTGGAATGCCTGGTGGCGGCCCTGGAGCGGTTTCATACCCAGGCGCTCTGGCGCCAACTGCCGGCGGAAGGGCAACGCCGCTGGGCGGAAACCTTCTCCCCAGACCGTTTCCACGGGCGCATGACGGATCAGCTGCAGCGGCTCTGGGAAGCGCATCAACAGCGACAGAACCACCAACGCATCCCCTTGCCCCTGCCTGTGCCTCTGGCATGAGTGGCCTCTTGGAGTGGGATCTCCTGGACCAACTCCGTTACTTTCAGTTGTGTTAATCAGGGTGAAATATGGTGCTGAGTGCAGGATCTGCATCGCCAGTTCAGCCTGGAAATGTCATTGCTCTGCGTCCGGGCCTGCTGGCTCCCGCCGAGCTGATCGATCTTCAGTCCAAGCGATCCAGATTCGTCAAGCGCACCGGCGACATCGTTTTTTCCCTTTCGGTGCTCACCTTGGGAGCCCCTGTTTTCATTGCCCTTGCCCTTCTGGTGAAGGCGTCCTCCCGGGGGCCGATGTTTTACGTGCAACCGCGCATTGGACGGGACTACAAAACCTTTGGCTGCGTGAAGTTCCGCACCATGCGGAAGGATTCAGACAAAATCCTGCACACCCTGCTCTCGTCCTCACCGGAACTCAAGGAAGAATTCGCCAAGGATCACAAGCTTAAGAACGATCCCCGCATCACCAAGATCGGCAAATTCCTCCGCCGTTCCAGCCTCGATGAACTTCCCCAGTTCCTGAATGTGCTGAGAGGTCAAATGAGCGTTGTTGGCCCTCGCCCCATCGTGCGGGCCGAACTTCCCCGCTACGGTCACCACATGAACGAAGTGTTGGCCGTCCGCCCGGGGATGACGGGCCTCTGGCAGGTGTCTGGGCGTAACAACCTCACCTATCGCCAGCGCGTTCGCCTGGACCTGCGCTATTCCCGCTCCCGTAACTTCGCCATGGATTTTCGGATCGTTCTGAAAACCATCATGGTGGTGCTCAACCCCCGCGATCGCGGCGCCTACTAAAGCGCAGCCAGCCCAAGGGCGATCAACACCCAAGTTCCTTCCAGCCCCAGGGTGAGAGCCAGCATCCGCTCCACGGCTGCCTGATCCGGAGCCTGAAACCCCACACCCAGCAGGGGTTTTTCACGCCAGCCATCGGGGTAGCGATTCCTCCCTCCCAGCTGCACCCCCACGGCGTTGGCATAGGCCGCCTGGGAGACACCGGCGTTGGGGGAGGGATCGGAAGCCCCTTCCCGCAACGCCACCTGAAACGGCCCCAACCAGCGGTGGGGGGAGCGGCTGAGCACCGGAAGGGTGAGGGCCACCAGGCGGGCCGGGAGCCAGGTGAGGGCATCATCCAGCCGGGCGCCGGCCGTGCCGAGCCAGCGCAACCGGCCATGCCGATAGCCGAGCATGGAATCGAGGGTGCTGCTGGCCTTGAAGATCCAGGCCAGGGTGAGGGGGCCGGGGGCCCAGGGCCAGTGGGCCACCAGGGCGGCCCCCACCAGCATCCAGAACAGGGGGGCAAACAGCCCATCCACGGCATTTTCAGCTGTGGTTTCCGCCGCAGCCCGCAGAATCTCCCCTTCTGGCAGATCTTGCACCTCCCGCCCCACAATCCACCCCAGGCGGGAGCGGGCCTCAGCCAGATCCGGAAGGGCCGAGAGCACGTTTCGCACGGCCTGCTCCAGGCTGCGTCCCGCCAGAGCACTGGCCAGGGCCACCACCACCAGGGGGGTGCCCAACAGGGGGCGTTCCCGGGCCACCTGCTCGAGAAGCCAGCCTGTGAACCCCGACCCTGCCGCCACCACCAGGGTGATCACACCCCCCGCCAGCCTCAGCTTCCAGGGGGTGTCACCCGCCCAGGCCTCACTGAAGGTGCGCAGGCGCTGAATGGCCCACCCCATCACCTGCACGGGATGCAAGCAATGCCGAGGGTCGCCCACCAGACGATCCAGCAGACAGGCCAGAACCACCAACAGGGCGGGATGGACCACGCTCAGCCCTCCCCGCCCTCGGCCCGATCAGCTGGCTTTGAGCCAGCTGAACATGGAGCGCAGGCCCTTGCCCACTTCCTCGATGGGATGGTGGCTGTCACGCTCCCGGATGCGGGTCATCTCCGGTTTGCCCGCCTCGCACTCGGCAACGAAGTTCCGGGCAAAGGTTCCATCCTGGATGTCGCTGAGGATGCGCTTCATTTCCGCCTTCGTCTCCGCTGTGATCAACCGGGGCCCACTGACGTAATCGCCATATTCCGCCGTGTTGGAGATGGAATCTCGCATGGCCGTGAGTCCTCCCCGCACCATCAGATCCACGATGAGCTTCACTTCGTGCAGGCATTCGAAATAGGCCAGTTCCGGCTGGTAGCCCGCCTCCACGAGGGTTTCAAATCCTGCCTTCACCAGCTCACTGAGGCCGCCGCAGAGCACGGCCTGCTCGCCGAAGAGATCGGTTTCGGCTTCTTCCTTGAAGTTGGTTTCCAGGATGCCAGCCCTGGTGCCCCCGATGGCCTTGGCATAGGCCATGGCCAGGGCGCGGGCGTTGCCGCTGGCATCTTGATGCACGGCGAACAGGGCGGGCACGCCCATGCCGTTCTGATACTCCCAGCGCACGGTGTGGCCCGGCCCCTTGGGGGCAATCATCACCACATCCACGTCCGGGGGGGGCTGGATCAGGCCGAAGCGGATGTTGAAGCCGTGGGCAAAGCTGAGCACCTTGCCTGCCGTGAGGTGGGGGGCAATCTCCTCCGCATACACCGTCTTCTGCACCTCATCGGGCAGGAGGATCATGATCCAGTCGGCCTTGGCCGCAGCCTCCGCCACACTCAGCACCTCCAGCCCATCGGCGCGGGCCTTCTCGGCGGAGCGGCTGCCTTCATAGAGGCCAACCACCACGTTGATGCCGCTGTCCTTGAGGTTGAGGGCATGGGCATGGCCCTGGGAGCCATAGCCGATGATGGCCACCGTCTTGCCGTTCAGCAGGCTGAGATCGGCGTCGGTGTCGTAATAGAGCTGGGCCATCAGGGCGTCGGTGCGGGCTGGGCAAGGAGGAACTTTACGAAAGCGCCGCGGCTCCCCCCGGCCTGCTCGCCATGGGTACCGTTGGAGCAGGTTTTTTTATGCCCGCATGACAGGTCCGGCTGCCTTGTTCGAAGTCCACCTGCAGGCAGAGTTCCATGCCGACCTGGAAGGCACCTTGGCCACCATGGTGGATTCCCCCCACCTGCTCAACCTGGGCTCCGGTACGGGGGGCTTGGGAATGGAGGGGGTCAGGGAGTTCTATGCCACCAAGCTGATCGGCCAGTTCTTCCCGCCGGATGTGGAGTTCATCACCATCTCCCGCACAGAGAATGAGGAGCGGCTGGTGGATGAACTGGTGATCCGCTTCACCCACACCGAGACGATCAGCCACCTGTTACCCGGGGTGCCCCCCACGGGCCGGCGGGTCGAGATGGCACTGGTGGTGATCGTGGGCGTACGAGACGGGAAGGTGTCCTACGAGCACATCTACTGGGACCAGGCGGGTCTGTTGGCCCAGCTGGGGCTGCTGGATCCGGCCGGCCTGCCCGTAGATCCCCACGTGGCTGGACGGCTCCTGGCCTTCACCGGCAAGGGCTGAGGAGCTTTCTCTGGGCCTCTGGCCCCTAGAAGCGATCGGTGTGGTGATGCACCGCGCGCCAGTGCCCCTCTTCCTTTCGAAACACCGTGGTGGAGCGGATATCGCTGCGAATCTGCTCACCCGCCTGGGTCATCCCGCTGGTGCGCTCCACACACACCAGATAGCCCACATCAGAGGTTTCCAGAAAGCGGCGTTCATCCGCCACCAGGGTGCCCTTGAAACCCATGGTGGATTCCTTGGCCAACTGCTCCATCACCGCCTT
>JBIIHR010000146.1:0-4419 GCA_044235655.1 Cyanobium sp.
CCCCGCGCCCCAGGGTGGTGATCTCTGGGATGCCGGAAGGGCCGCTGCTGGTTCCCTGGAACCCTGCCACCACAACCACATGGCCTTCCTCCAGGTGTCTCCAGAGCCGTTCTGTCCGGATCTCCAGGATGCGAGCTCTCCCATGGGCCGATTCGGTGATGATTCCCGCCTGCAGGCCGGTCATGGAGACCGCCGGCACCCCTAGGCGCTGGAGGGCCATCGCCAGCAGGGCAATGGATACCTGTTCCCCGGTGGACAGGAGCATGTCCATCTCGCGCGGTGGTGGCGCGGTGTGGATAGCTCTGGCCAGGGCCGTGAGCTCGTCGGTGGTGTGTCCCATGGCCGACACCACCACCACGAGTTCGTGGCCGGCCTCCCGGCTCGCGGCGATGCGGCGGGCCACGGCCTGGATCCGTTCCACGTCGGCGACGGAGGTGCCTCCGAATTTCTGGACGAGGAGGGCCATCCGTGGGCGGCTGCGGGTGAAAACCAACTTATCGAGACGACCTATCGCGAAGGGTCCAGGGGCAGCAGCCAGGCGTCACGGAACGTTTCCGCGGGGTCGCCACCCCGCTTGAGGGAGGCCTCCGCCTCCAGAAGCTGGCGCAGCAGGCGCAACAGGTGTTCGGTGCTGCGGCCGCGCAGTTGCTTGCGCAGTACGTAGATCCGCTTGGGGTTGCCGATGCCGGCGGCCTTGGCGATGGTCGCCACGTCCTGCTCCCCCTGGGCATCCAGCAGTGCCACCCACAGCCAACCCCGGATCTGGCTGGACAGGGAGGCGATGATTCGCAGGGCCGGCTCATTGGCGGCCAACAGGGCATCCACCAGGGCGATCGCCTCTGCGGGCCTGCCAGCCAGAAGGGCCTCCCCAACCGCCAGGGAGGTGCTGCTGCGGCCCTCCACCAGCTCGGCCACGGAGGCCGCTGAGATGTGCTCACCGCCATAGAGCCGGAGTTTTTCCAGCTCGCTGGCCAGCCGGGCGCTGTCGCTGCCGATGGCCGTGGCCAGCTGTTCGGCAGCCTCCGGCTCCAGCGTGAGCCCCAGCTCCCTTGCCGTACGGTGAACAAGCTCGAGCTGGCCGGCCCCATCCCAGCTGGCGGGCAGCTGGAAGCTTTTCTCCTCGGCCACGCCCCGCAGGGCCTTGGTGGTGCGCAACCGGGCATCGGGCTTGCCACTGCTCACCAGCACCAGGTGGGTCAGCTCCGGGATGGCCTGCAGGCTGGCCTCGAGGGCTTCGGCCAGGGCGGGAGGGCAGGCGCTGCAGAAGGGGCTGCGTTGCAGCACGATCACCCGTCCACCGGCACCCAGGGGAGGCGTGCGGGCCTCTTCCAGTGCCCGGCGGGCCTGCTCCCCATCCTGCCCATCCAGCCGGCTGACATTCATTGTTGCCCAGGTGGGATCGAGGGTGCTCTCCAGCAGTTCCTCCACGGCTCGGCTGCGGGCGGCTTCGTCGTCGCCCCAGTAAAGGTGGATGGGCATGAGCGCCAGCCTTGAACGATCTCGACCACCCGATCTTCTCCGAAAGCCTGCGTCGCATCCGCCATTTTCTGGGAGACACAGGCCTCAGTGGCTATGAGCGGGATGTGCTGGAACGGCTGGTGCACAGCAGTGGAGATCCAAGCCTGGCACCCGATTTGCGCTTCAGCCCCGGAGCCTGTGAACTGGGCGCCCTTGCCCTGGCTGCGGGAGCCCCGATCCTCACGGACACGGCCATGGCCGCGGCGGCGGTGAGCCCCATGGCTCGGCGCACTTTTGCCAACCCCGTCCACTCCGTGCTGACCTGGGCACCGGAGGTGGCTCCCGAGGGTGGCACCCGGGCTGCGGAAGGCATGGTCGTCGCCCTGCAGAGCTGTCCCGGTGGGGTGGTCCTGATCGGCAGTGCCCCGACGGCCCTGGAACGGTTGCTTGCGCTCACGGCCTTGGGCACCGTGCCGCCGCCGGCGCTCGTGATCGGCATGCCGGTGGGGTTTGTGGGAGTGACCGAGAGCAAGCGCCGGCTTGCAGCCAGTGAACTGCCCCAGATCCGTCTGGAGGGCAGCCGTGGGGGAGCTGCCCTGGTGGCCGCAGCCGCGAATGCCCTCTTGCGTGGGGCCTGGCTGCAGCTCTCCCAGGCTCAGACATCGGGCTGATCGTCGACCAGAGCAACATGCCGCTCTGGTGGGCGACAGTCATGCGATGGCCTTCTCTCCGGTGGCGACGACGCTGCGCGAGGAGAGGGCTACGGCATCTCTTCGCTCCGGGCAGTCCTAGGTCCGACCGAGGGCCACATGGCTGTTGGCCTCGATGCGCCCCAGCACCTCCCTTGCTCTCCGCACCACCGTCGGCGGCACACCTGCGAGCCGCGCCGCCTCAATGCCGTAGCTCCGGCTTGCCCCTCCTGGCACCACCTGGTGCAGAAACACCAGATCCTCGCCGGTTTCCTCCACGAGCACCTGGGCATTGGCCACATTCGGCAGGAGCGCGGCGAGCTCGTTGAGCTCGTGGTAGTGGGTGGCGAACACCGTGCGGGCCCCCAGGTTCTGGGCCAGGGCCTCGGCCACAGCCCAGGCGATGGCCAGGCCGTCGAAGGTGGCTGTGCCCCGTCCGATCTCATCGAGCAGCACCAGGGAATGGGGGCTGGAGTGGTGAAGGATGTTGGCCGTTTCGGCCATTTCCACCATGAAGGTGGATTGCCCTTTGGCCAGGTCATCCACGGCGCCGACCCGGGTGAAGATCCGATCCGCCAGGCTGAACCGGGCCGATCGGGCAGGCACCCAGCTGCCGATCTGGGCCATCAGCTGCAGCAGGCCCGTCTGCCGGAGATAGCAGCTCTTGCCGCTCGCATTGGGTCCGGTCAATACCAGCAGGTCAGGAGCCTGCTCCTGACCTGCTCCCAGGGCGATGGGGTTGGGGGTGAAGCGCGTGTCCACGAGGAGTTGCTCCACTACTGGGTGCCGCCCGGCTTCGATCGTGAGCTCGCGTCCAGCCACGATTTCGGGACGGCAGTACCCCTCGGTGGCGGCCACTTCCGCTAGGGAGGCCAGGGCATCCAGCTCGGCCACAAGCCGAGCGGCGACCCTGATGGGCTCGGCGTGGTGGCCCACTTGCTGACGCAGGGCTGTGAACAGTTCGTATTCCCTCTGAGCGGCCCGGGTGCGCAGCTGCAGGATGCGACCCTCCCGTTCCTTGAGGGCTGGGGTCACGAAGCGCTCCTCATTGGCGAGGGTCTGCCGTCGGATCCAGTGGTTGGGCACGGACGCTGCCTTGGCGCGGCTCACGGCCAGGAAATAGCCAAAGGTGCGGTGATACTGCAGGCGCAGGTTGGCATTGCCGCTCTCTTGGCGCTCCTGCCGTTCCTGATCGGCCAGCCAGCGCTCCTGATCATCCAGTTGGTTGCGCAGACCATCCAGGCGAGGATCCACCCCGTCGTGGATCAGCCCGCCTTCGCTCAGGCTCAGCGGGGGGGAGTCCACCAGAGTGTGGCGCAGGTCGGCGGCCAGAGCCGCCAGGTGGGGCTGGGGCTTGGCCAGGGCCTGAAGGGGAGCGCTTTCACCACTCCGGAGCAGCTCCGCCAGACGGGGAAGCCGCTCCAGCCCATCGGCCAGCGCGACCAGATCGCGGGCGGAGGCGCTGCCTGCCCCGGCCCGCCCCGCCAGCCGCTCCAGGTCGGCCATGGGCCGAAGCAGGCGGCGCACCGCTAACCGCAGGCTCCGGTGGTGCACAAGTTCGCTCACGCCCTCTTGTCGTTCGAGGATGGGGGCCATATGCACCAGGGGGGCTTCCACCCAGCGCCTCAGGCAGCGGGCGCCCATGGCTGTGACCGTGCGATCCAGGGCCCAGAGGAGGGAGCCCTCAAACCGCCCCCCCATCTGGGTTCGGGTCAGTTCCAGGTTGCGGCGGGTTTGCACATCCAGCACCAGCTGATCGCCTGCGTGCCAGAGCCTTGGCCGCTCCAAGGGAATGGGTTCCCTGCTGTCTCCGTCCCCTTCCACGTCGGGTTGGGTGCTGTCCAGGTAGGCCAGCAGGCCCCCGGCCGCCCGCAGGGCCAGGGGGGCCTCTGCCAATCCCAACCCCTCCAGGCTGGCCAGGCGGTACCGCTCCAGCAGCCGTTGGCGGGCCTGGGGCGTCTCAAAGGGGGTTCGGGGTTGGGGGGTGTGCCGAAGCTCCTTGGGGCACCAGGAAGGAGAGCCTGTCTCCTCCCCTTCCTCCCCCGCCGGCTGCGGCCAGACCACCTCCGCCGCCTCCAGCTGCAGCAATTCCTGGTGCAGGGCAGCCAGACCCTCTTGCTCACTGACGCGAAATTCCCCCGTGCTCACATCCGCCACGGCCAGCCCCCAGCGGGCACCCTGGGGGAAAACGGCACACAGCCAGTTGTTGCGCCGCGCCGCCAGCATCCCCTCCTCCAGCACGGTGCCAGGGGTGAGCACCCGGGTGATCTCC
>JBIIHR010000147.1:0-4418 GCA_044235655.1 Cyanobium sp.
AAACGGTGTGATACCAGCAGTTTTTCGGATTCGCCTCACTTTCGGGAGAGCAGATGTGGGCCATCATCCCGTAGGAGTAACGAAGCATTTTCCCGCTTCGACTCGTATCGTAGCCGGTGCTGAACCACTCACCGTAGGGATCATTGACGATAAAGCCCATGTCGTCATAACCACAGATCACCACGATATGGCCTGATCCGGTGAAGTAGCCATGAATAATCACCGGATTGCCAGCGTCGATGGAGCTGCGGATGTTCTGGAAACTGCCATCCACGCGAAAGATGTCCCGGTACCCCTGAAAGGATTCGATCAGGTTTTTCATCGCCTGGGGGTCGTGCCTGTCCCAACCCCGCTGGTCCATCGTCCGATAGAGATCATCCTCCAGCTGCACACCGGGCGGATTCTTCATGCCAAGAAAGAGGAGGCACATCGCAATGGATGTGACGTTGCAACTGCCCGTGGGATTTTCCACATTGTCGCGCTGTGACCGGTAAGGCACCTCCAGGAGGTGACGGCCACCGGCGATGGTCACCGGGGGCTGGGCCGCAACGGATGGTGTGGTCCCTGCGCTGTTCGTCACCGACCCCGCTTTTTTCCAATGGGGCAGGTAGAGCCACCAGTCGCCCGCCCCATAGGCGAGGCGCACCTGGATCGAATTTCCAGCCTGTTGCAACAACGCCTCCGTCTTGTATTGCTTGCCCGTTTCCACGGGCACCAGCTGATGGGGGGCGAGCTGGGTGGAATCCAGGTTGTCCTTCTTGAGGAAGGTTTCCGTGATCGCTTCGTAGATCTCATTGGCTGCCGCTGGCTGCCCACTCCCCATCAGCTGGGCGAGACCGGACGACCACAGATCCCCCTCTGCAGTGCGGCGCCGGCGGAGGCCAGCCTCCACATTCGTGCCTGGATTCACATACAGCAGCAGGGCCTTGGGCACATCATTCCATCGCTTCTCACGGAGACAGGCAGTGATGGTGTTGAAGTTGCCGTTGCCGAAGAAATCCGCACCAAGGTTGTAGGCGAAGCTGCACAGGGCCGACTGCATCTTGGGGTGCATGTCCGACCAATGGGGGATGTTGCCGCTGATCGGCTGCCAGTAGTGCTCCTGAAGCGTGATGGCCAGGAACTTGTCTGCATCTTCTTGGGTGATCGTCTCCCCTGGTCGGACGCGTCGACTATCGGGATAGACGGTGGTGCCCCAGCCAATGGTGTAAGGCTCCCCCCCACTCAGGGGATCCGGGTAGGCCTGCAGGGAACAGCCCTCAAACTCCTTGACAAGATCGATGGCGAACTGGGAGACGGTGCTGACCATGAACGATCGCGGAGGGCTCTTCCATGTTTTAGCAACGCACGAGCTGCTGGCAGATCAAGGGCTATTGGGCAGTGGGTTGCTGTCAGGTGGCCGCCGCTCCCGGAGCAGCATCTCATAGGTCTCACGAGCGAAACCGGTGTTCAATCTGACAGATCCATGGTGGATGGAAAGCAGCCTCCGATCAAACCTGTTGACCAGCTCGGCGACTGCTGCTGGATTGCTGAGTGGGATCGGAGAGTTGTCCGTCGGGACTTTCGAAACTGCCTCCGGAGTGATCAGGAGTTGATTGTTTGCCAGACTGCTCCTGAACTGAGAAAGTAGCTCAATTCCCATTTGATGATCTTCCCAATTGGACTGAGCCCGTTCCTGAGCACCACCAAGTGACAGATAGCCAACAGTCAGGACCAATAAAGACAGCGAAGAAATAAATATTGCTTGCTCACAACGGGAGACTTCGCCGATTCCTTTTGGCAAGCGGACCATTCCAGTGATGACAATGATTGCCGCCGCTCCGGTGGAGACCGCCCCAAGAGCGCCAACCTGCATTCGATAATAACGGGCTAGGTGACATTGCCGACTCAGCCTCATGGTCAAGCTGGCATTCTGCTGTTTCATAATGAGTTGCTGCCCCCTGGATGCACCTTTTAGTTCTCGAATCAGCTCATCATTCATCCGGTAATTCCAGATCAACATATTGGTCGCATCTCCTCGCTTCAGCACAGTGAGAGAATCCAAACCAGCTGTTTGATGGGCTGCGTCATTAAGGATTGGACAGAATTGGAGCTTTGCCGCTATATAACTACTGAACGCCAATGATCCCAAATAGATTCCAAATCCAATCAGGCCGATGAAGCTAGCAATGGACGCTTGGCCCAAACGCGTCAGCCTTTGCTTGGGAGGTTCCGGAGCTCCTTCAGCAGGAACAACCTCTATCAAGCGAGGAAGCAGACGTCGGAGGTCCTCCCTCATGCTCAAAGGGTCATTCACCAGTGATTCCTCGGCGCCACTTTATCGGGTTTATCAGCTGCAGCAATGGCATCTCTTATTGTGCGGTAGCCAGCAAGCCCCGCAAGGGTGTCCTTGAAAACCTCAGAGAAAAAGGACAGATTATGGCCATGCCGTGATCAACTTTTTTCGGCCTGATCCCTATCCAAGGATGCCAGGTGCAGCCATCGCCGGCTGCAAGACACGACACAACCGTTCCAGGACAGCCTCCTTGAGCCTGGCCAGACGTTGAGGAGCAGATCCGATCCGCTCTGGAAGCCGGCAGCGGGGCAGGAGGGGATCGTGGGGCAGGAATGGTCCACCTCTTCGCCAGCAACCTGGGAACCGGGGCAGCTGCAGCCCAGGCCCGCCAGCCGCTCCTGGCCCCACCGATCGAGGTAGCTCTGGGCGCCGAACAGGGAGCGAAACCGCCCGCGGTGGACTCCTTGTCGCCGTCATCTGTCGCCCTTCCACATTGACGAGGCGCGACAGGGCAACCACCTGGTCGGCTGTGAGCTCGGCAAGAGAGCGGCAATACCAGGGCCCGGGCGGCCACGGCCCCCAAGCCGTTGCCACTCCAGCTCCGTACCCCCACCGGCCCCAACTCCGTCAGCGCCGCCAGAATGGCCAGCAACATCAATCCCCTGGCCCGGGCTCGATCGGCTCGGCCTCACCCAGTCCATCGGTGGCTTGGCTCTCGGTCTGATCGCCCTGTTCTCCTCCTATGACCACCTCAACCTCGCCGGGCGCTCCATCTCCATCCCTCAACAATGGGGCATCCCTCTCATCGCTGCCTCGGTGGCGACAGTTTTTGTCGATGCTCAATTGGCGTCGGGATCCCGGCTTCGAGCAGCGGATGCTGCAGTACAAGCAGCGCAGGATTCAGCACGAGCAGCAGATGAAACAGCTCGAGAGCGACATCTTGCGGGTGAGAAACGACAGCGAGCAGATCGAGAGCGAAACCGAGCAGCTGAGGCAAGAGAACGCCAGGCTGAAAGCCTTGAATGCCAAAGGCAGAGCCTTGCTCAGCTGCATCGATCAGCACTGCTTCCGCCCGAGTCCAGCTCGATCCCTCCGACTTCAACCGAGCCCGATTGCAAACCTTCCTTGCCCTGATCACGGGGGAAATCACCCCGGAGGGGGAGAGCACCTAAGCCAGCCTCCTCAGCGGTAGTTCTCAAACTGCAGCGGCACTTCCAGGTCTTCCTGTTTGAGGAGCTGGATCACCTGCTGCAGATCGTCCTTGTTCTTGCCCGTTACCCGCAGACTGTCGCCCTGGATCGCCACGGTCACCTTCTTGATCTGATCACGCACGGTTTTGGAGAGTTTCTTGGCCAGCTCCTGGCTCAGCCCCTTGCGCAGCTTCACCACCTGCTGCACCCGGTTGCCGCCCACCGTCTCGCTGGGCTGGAAATCAAAGATCTTCAGCGAGAGATCGCGCTTGGTGGCCTTCTGGCGCAGCACGTCGTTCACTGCCTCAAGGGTCATGTCGCTGGCGGTGGTGATGGTGAGGCTGGCCTCCTCCAGCTCGATCTCGGTTTTGGAATCCTTGAGGTCGTAGCGCTGGGCCACCTCCCGCCGCACCTGATCCACCGCATTCACCAGCTCCTGGCGGTCGAAATCACTGACCACGTCAAAGGAGAAGCTGTCGGCCATGGAGAAAAACGCGGCAGGAAATCAGGCCCCAGGCTAGGGCTGGGGGGCAGATCAGGCCTCGGTCTCCAGAGACGCTGCCGCTGCTGAGCGCTCCTGATGCTCCTTGAGCGTGACGCCCTGGGCATCCTTCCATTCGGTGCGGCCATTGGCCGGACGGGTGCAGCTTCCCACCTGCATCACCCTGTTGCCACCAACCGTCTCACTGGGCTGATCCCCGCCCACTCGCTCCAAGGGCAGCGGAGCCCCTAGAAAAGGGTCCACCCTGTGCCCCAGCCCATGAGCCCTGCCCTACTCCCCACCCTCCTTGCCCAGGGCCTCCCCAACGCTCTCACCAGAAGCACCGCCAATGCCGCCATCGCGGCCCCAGGCCTGGCGGTGGCCGCACCCTTCGCCTGGAGCCTCTGCCTCGCTGCGGCGGTGGTGGTGCTCTCGATCGTGCCCCTGGGCGCAGCCCGCTCCCAGGCCGATT
>JBIIHR010000148.1:0-4361 GCA_044235655.1 Cyanobium sp.
CTTGCGGAGCGGATCAGGAGCAGCCAGAGCAAGGAGAACGCCCAGATGCGGCGCTGGTATGGGCAATGGTTCGGGGGCCCGGTGCCGCCCTGGCCCGGCCGCGGGCACGGTATGGGGATGGGGATGGGGATGGGGATGGACACCAGCCTGCAGGGGCTGCGGGACTCGACCGACTTTGATCGGTCCTTCCTCCAGCAGATGATCTCCCACCACCGGATGGGCGTGATGATGGCCTCCCATGCCCAGTGGGGCAGCGTCCATCCGGAGCTGAAGGAACTGGAGGCTGCCATGGTTCGCGTCCAGAGTCAGGAGATCGAGCAGATGGAGCGGTGGTATTGGGAGTGGTTTAGCCCCGGAGCCCCCTGATTCGGCGCTTCACAATGGGATCGATTGGAGGATCGGATGGTGAGCCCCCTGCCACCATGGCGCCAGCTACTGCGCGGGGCTCGCGAGCGGGAAGGGCGCTCCCCCCAGGCCCGCTGGCTGCAGCTGGCCACCATCGCCACCGATGGCACCCCCCGCGTTCGCACCCTCGTGTTTCGTGGCTGGGCAGAATTGTCTGCACTGGATCTGCTCACGGACGCCCGAAGTGCCAAGCCGGCTGAACTGGCTGGGCAGCCGGCCGTGGAACTCTGCTGGTTGCTCCCTAAGGCACGCTCCCAGTTCCGGCTGCGGGGAAAGGTGTTGACCCTCCCGGCTGATGTGGCCTCCAGGGAGCGGCTGGGGCACTGGCACCGTCTCACGCCTGAGGGTCGGGCGCTTTGGGCCTGGCCGCCCCCCGGCCAACCTTTGGATGGGAGTCAGCCCAGTGGGCCGATCCCCCAACACCTCCCTGAGGAGGCCCCCATGCCGGAGCACTTCCTCCTTTTGCGAATCGTGCTGGATCAGGTGGAGTTGCTGGAGCTCACCGGCCATCCCCATCGCCGTCGCCGTTGGCGGGCGTCCACGGGCTGGGAGGAGGAGCCCCTGAATCCCTGAGGAACGGCCGGGGCAAGGGTTCCCATGAAGGGATCCAGAAAGTGTCCCCATCCGGGGATGGGCTGGAACGGTTAGGGAGATGGAAGATTCCTTCAGTCGCAACGGAGGTGCCATGACTGGCACCCACAACAGCCAGACCACCCGTTGCCTGAGTCGCACCAACCTGAGGTGGACTGCGGAGGGAGAGCTGGAACGGGAAGACTTGCAACAGGTTCTGGCCCGGTTGGCGGTCGTGGATGGCTACGGCGCCGAGCTCTGGCCCCCTGGTGGCACCGGAAGCACCCCCAGCGCCTGAAGACTGGCCCGGCCCAGTTGCTCACGCCTGGGGGCATCCGCGGGGCCGACCATGTCGATATTCATGGCGAAGGGAGTGATGCGCGATCCCTGCTGCACCCAGCCCACCCACCAGCCCACACCGGCCCCAGGGCCGTTCTGCCATCCGGTTTTGGCATGGAGGCTCCAGCCTGGCCCCCCATCCACCCGGGTGATCTCGGCCACCTGGGCCTGGGCTTCCCGGGGAAAGGGCAGGCTCTGATGGGCCAGGCGGGAAAGAAAGCGGGTCTGCTCGATGGCACTGATGGCCAGAGGGCCGCGCAACCAGAAGGTGGTGACATCAGGGCCGATCTTCCCATTGCCGTAGTTCAGCCGGCGAAGCGCAGCCCCCATGGGAGCGAGGCCAATCCGTCGGGCCAGCTCCTGGTAGATGGGCACATTGGAAACCCGGATGGCCCCCCGCAGGCCCATCGGTTCGAGCCACTCCCGGATCCAAGGGTTGGGTTCACCGGTGTAGGGGATCCGCTCATCAACGCTCTTCACCGCACCGAGGGACAGGCCGATCAAGGTGTTGGGAATTTTGAAGGTGGAGGCGGGCGTGAAGCGCTTGGCGGCACGGCCGGGGTTGGAGCCGTGGAGCACGCCGGTGCCCTCCTCCAGCAGCACGAATGTGCCCGTGACGCCAGCCCGCTGAAAGAGGGCCACAACCGCAGGCTCCTCTTTCCACCCCTGGGGCTCGACGACGGCGGAGGCCCAGGCAGGCTGCGCCCCCTGCAAGGAAGACAACCAACCCACAAGACAGACAAGGGTCCAAGGGGGCAGGCCGGCGATCATCCGCATGGAGCTGGCAGACCTCACAACACTAAAGTCGCACCCCTTGCAATAATACGTCTGTACTTTCCTGCATGCCATGGCTCCAGCTCTTATGCGGGCCCTGCTCATCACCCACCGCTGTCAACCCGGCCGCCCCTCTCCCCTAAGGAGGGATGGATCAGCAATGGACGGCAGGTGCTCCATTTCCGACCGGCCCGATGGGACCGATGGAGCCAGACCCTGGATCTGACCAGCGGGGAACTGATTCCTGGTCAACCCGTCCCCCTTCTCAAGCACCGCCGAGAGATCAGCCGGGAGCAGGCCATCCGGCTCTGGCAGGGTCTGCGACAGGAGGGATGGCAACCCTGCACACCGCAATGGAACCCTCCGCCCCGCTTCTGATCCCACCCATCCTGGAGCAACTAACCACTGGGTGAAGAACTCTGGAAAGGCAGTGCCCAGCACGCTGGGCCAACCGAAACGTGGGGGCTTGCATGATTCTTCAACGGGGTGAAACTGCTCTCAACACGCAAGCCTGCACCAGTCGCTCGTCGGACGCAGATAGGCTGAGACAACGAAGAAAGCACCAGGTCTTCGCTCTGTTCCATGCCTCGTTTGCTGCGTTGGAGGCTCCTCCTGCTGTTGTTCACCGCTGGGGCAGCAGGGCTGTGGGCGGCCAGAGGGCAGATGGCTCGGATGGGCTGGCCTGAGAGTGAGACCACACCGATGGGGGCCCAACACCTAGCCCTCGTGATCAACGCGGCGGACCCCCTCAGTGAAGCCATCGGGGCCAACTACATCAAGACACGGAACTTGGCGCCCCGACAGGTGATTCGTGTGCGGTTCCCCCCAGGAAAAGCCAGTCTCACGGCGGCGGAATTTCTGCCCCTCTATCGGCAGGTGAAACGGCAAACGCCCACGGATGCGCAGGCCTATGCCCTGGCCTGGGCCGCACCCTGGCGGGTGGACTGCATGTCGATCACCAGTGCCTTTGCCTTCGGCAAGGTGCGCTCGATCTGCCCGGACACGTGCCGGGTCACGCCGATTAACCCCTATTACGCCAATGGTGAGATCCGCAGGCCCTGGTCCTCCCTCAGGATGCGGCCCACCATGCTCCTGGCAGCCACCACGCCAGAAGCCGCCAGAGGGCTGATCCAGCGAGGAAAAGCAGCGGATGGGACGGCTCCACCAGGCACGGCCTATCTGCTGAGCTCCACCGACCAGGCCCGGAATCGGCGAGCCGAGGGCTATGGCGATCTCCTGAGGATGTCTGCGCCGGGGTTTCAGGTGCGATTGCTGCATGGCAACGCCCTGCGAGGTGTGAGGGATGTGATGCTCTACATGACAGGTCTGACCCATGTACCGGATCTGGCCAGCATTCAGTTCCGCCCAGGAGCCGTGGGTGACCACCTCACCTCCTTCGGGGGAATGCTCACCGGCCCGTCCGGTCATTCCAAGGATGGGGGCGAGGGGCAGATGAGTGCCCTTCGTTGGCTGGAGGCGGGTGCCACAGGCAGCTACGGCACCGTGGTGGAGCCCTGCAACCACCGGGGCAAATTTCCGGATCCGGGACTGCTGCTCAGCTACTACAGGAGGGGCGACACCCTGATCGAAAGCTATTGGCGCAGCGTGGCCATGCCAGAGCAAGGGGTGTTCATCGGTGAACCGTTAGCCAGGCCATGGGGGCCGAAGCCAGGGCCATCATTGGCGAGTCCTTAGCGCCGGCCGGGTGGTTGTTCGGAGCCGTGGGCTGGGCCAGGCCATAGAACCACGGTGAGCACGGCAATGGCCGTGCCGATGCAGGATTCGATGAACCTCAGCAGGGCATTCAGGCCGGGACTCAGGCGGGGATCAAGGCTGCCCGTCACCATCACCACAATCACCGTGATGGCGGCCAGACGGGCGTGGCCAGGGATGTTGAACCGATGACAGAGCAGCACGGTGAGAAAAATGGCTGCCGCCATGGTCAAGGGGTGGAAGGGCAGAACACTGAGGGTGATGGCGCTGATGAGAGCGCCGATGGCCGAGCCAAGAATCCGTAAGGAAGCAGAGGACACCGTGTCCCGACTGGTGATCTGGGTGACGACGATCGCCGAAATGGCTGACCACAACGCACCGATCTTGGGGAGGTAACCGGGAAAGAAGCCCGTGAACCAGAACCCCACCAGATAGGCCAGCAGGGCCGAGAGGGCGATCTCCAGAGGAATGCGGATACGCTCGATCCTGTTCATGGTGTTGGAGGGATTCCAACCATCATCCAGGAGGAACCTGGGAAGATGGATCCATCTCGTGATGGG
>JBIIHR010000149.1:0-4345 GCA_044235655.1 Cyanobium sp.
GGCGGGTCTGTACCGCTTGGATCCCAGCAGTCCTGGGGGGGTTGCCGAGCTAGATCCTCCCCGTCTGTATCGCCAGGAGGGGGATTTGGTACGCGTGCTTGGGAGCCATGCTCGTTATCCCGCCCAGCCCCACATTCCCGCCGATGCAGGGGAATTGCTGGCCATCAGCCAGGAGGTTGCACGGCTGGGCAGGGCCGCCCCATGGGCTTCCGTGGTGCCCCTCTACCCCACCAGCCCGGTGGAGCTCCCGTGAGGCCAGCCCCTCGGAGCAGGCGCCGGCGCCGCCCCTCGCCCGTGCCCCTGATGGGTCTGGGTTTGGCTGGGTTGTCGTTGGTTTGGCTCTCCCGCGGATGGTGGTGGCCCATGCCGCCGCCGCCCCAGATGATCCTTGTGCTGGGGGGAGATCCCGCCAGAGAACAGGTGGCTGCCCAACTGGCTCGGACTGATGGCCTTCCTGTGGTGGTGAGTGGTGGCACGAACCCGGAATACGCCACCTGGTTGTTTCGCGAGCGGGAGGGCCTGCCCGCGGACCAGGTGACCCTCGACTACCGCGCCCGAGACACCCTCACCAATTTCACCTCCCTGGTCGATGACCTGCGCCAGGCCCACATTCGCCATGCCCTGCTGGTAACCAGCAGTGACCACATGGATCGGGCTCTGCTGGTGGGCAGGATCGTGGCGGGTAGCCGGGGCATTCACCTGACACCCGTGGCGGTGCCCTGCGGCAGGGCCTGCGTGAAGGAACCGCAGAAAAAAATTTGGGGGGATGGGCTCCGGGCCGCTGTCTGGGTGGTCAGCGGCCGGGATCTGAGGATCTGGGGGAGAACAGAGCTGGCGGGTTGGTTGCGGCGATTAGGGGAGCAGTGATCAGCCCCTGATCCAGCATCCGGTTGATCTGCCCTTGGCAGGCTTCCGTGACGGCATCCAGATCAGCCCGGCGGGTGGAGGCCGGTGGGGGGATGGGTGTGCCGATTCGTACATGAACGGGCACCAGCTTGAATCGGCCCCCCGGACCCAGGGCTCGATGGCT
Organism: Cyanobium sp.; assembly: GCA_044235655.1. Taxonomy (GTDB): domain Bacteria; phylum Cyanobacteriota; class Cyanobacteriia; order PCC-6307; family Cyanobiaceae; genus Cyanobium. Next base: position 1,031 of record JBIIHR010000149.1, read on the forward strand.
GTTGATGATCGCTACAGGTAGCAAGGGAAGTCCCGTGCGGGCTGCCAGGAGAGCCGCCCCGGGCAGGGGCCTGGAGACTCTCCCATCGACTTGGCGGGTGCCATCCAGAAACACCCCTGTGGCCCAGCCCTCCTCAAGCCTGCGGCAGGCGGTGCGAAGGGCTTCGCGATCCCCCCCTCCCCTGGCAACCGGGTAGGCCCCGCAGGCCCGGATGAGGGGTCCAAGCAGGGGGACGCGGAACAATTCCTCCTTCGCCATGAACGCCACCGGTCGGCCCACGGCAGAACTCAGGAGTGGGGGATCGAGATGGGATCCATGATTGGCGACGACCACCAGCCCCCCCTGGGACGGCACGCTTGCCCTGCCCTCGGTCCGACCCCGCAGCACCAGCCGGAAGAACGGCCACACCAGCAGCCACCGCATCAGGTGGTAAGGGAGGGTGGGCTCAGCGGCATGCAGCAGGGGTTGTTTCACAGCTCCAGATCGGCGGCGCTCCCCACCTGGGCGGTCTGCACTCCAGGGCAGCTGCGTTTGATCAGACCGCTGAGCACGTTCCCTGGCCCAATCTCCACGGCGGTGAGGATGCTTTCCTGCTCCAGACGCCCCATGGTTTCCCGCCATCGCACCCCACTGGTCATCTGCCGCTTCAGCCGGCTCTTCAGCACATCCGGGTCCCGCTCGGGAGTGGGATCGCTGTTGCTCAGCACGGGCACCATGGCCTGGCGGAAGGGCACCCGCTCGAGCTCTTCGGCGAAGCGGGCCGACGCCTCGGCCATGAACGGGGAGTGGAAGGCCCCGGAGACCGCCAGGGGAATGGCGCGCTTGCAGCGGAGGGCCCCGCTCACGGCGGCCACGGCCTCCGGGCTGCCCGAGAGCACCACCTGGGCCTCACTGTTGTCGTTGGCCACCACCACCCCTTCCGTGGCTGCCACCAGCTCCTGCAGCTGCTGGGGGTCGAAGCCGATCACGGCGGTCATCGCCCCGCCTCCGGCCGCCGCCATCAGCTCGCTACGGCACTGCATCAGGGCCAGTCCCGTGTCCGCGTCAAACACTCCTGCGGCATAGAGGGCCACCAGTTCCCCCAGGCTGTGGCCGGCCACCAGGTCTGGTCGGCGACCCTGGGCCTGCAGAGCATCGACCAGCAGGCTTTCCACCACAAAGAGGGCGGGCTGGGTGTTGCGGGTGTCATGGAGGTTCAACAGGCCTTCCCCCGCCTCGCTGGACGAGCAGATGGCCAGGAGATCGCGCCCGAGCCTCTCGGAGGCGCGGGCGAACCGTTCCGAAGCCCCGGGGAGGGTGAGCACGGCGTCCGCCATGCCGGACTTCTGAGATCCTTGCCCCGGAAACACCCAGGCCACTGCCATGAACGAGATGCGCTGATGGGCTTGGAGATTACGTGGAGACGGCTTGCCCACTCCAGCGGACTACCGCCGCTCCCCAGCTCAGGCCGGCCCCGAACCCGCTGGTGGCCAGGAGGTGACCCGGCTGGACCTGTCCTTCCCGAACCGCTTCATCCAGCATCAGGGGGATCGTGGCCGCTGAGGTGTTCCCGTAGGACTCCAGGTTGCTCAGGACCCGCTCTGCAGGTATGGAAAAGCGTTCGGCCACGGCGTCAAGAATCCGCTGATTGGCCTGGTGGAGCAGGAGCCAGTCCATTTGCTGGGCTCCAAGGCCAGCCGCATCAAGCACTTCCCCCAGCACCAGAGGCACCTCGCGCACGGCGAACTTGTAGACCTCCTGCCCGTTCATGAACAGGGGCTGGAATCCCCCCACCTGGGTGGAGATTCCGCCCAGTAATTCCCGGTATTGCTCGTGCTGAGCCAGGGTGAGGCATGCGTTGCGCGTGCCATCGGAGCGCAGCCGATAGGCCAGCAGGTCGTCATCCTCCTTGGCGCAGCATTCAAGGGCGATGGCCCCCGCCCCATCGCCGAAGAGCACGCAGGTGCGCCGATCGCTCCAATCCACCCAGCGACTGAGTTGGTCGGCCCCGATGACCAGGGCACGGCGGACTCCCCCCGTGCGGATGTACTGGGCTGCCGTGACCAGGGCGAACAGAAATCCACTGCAGGCAGCGGTGAGGTCAAACGCCACGGCCTGGTGGGCCCCAAGCGCGGCCTGCACCCGGGGAGCGGTGCCAAACAGGTCGTCCGGGCTGGAGGTGGCCAGCAGGATCAGATCAATCTCTTCGGGTTTCCAGCCGGCATGGCGCATGGCGCCCTGGGCGGCTTCGGTGGCCATTGTGGTGACGGTTTCCCCAGGCCCTGCAAGCCGGCGCGCGCCGATTCCCGTGCGGCTGCGAATCCATTCGTCGGAGGTGTCCACCAGGCCCTGCAACGCCTCGTTGCTCACCGTCTGACAGGGGAGGGCCCGTCCAGAGCCGACGATGGCCATCCCCTGAAGGTCTGAGGAGCTGCGATGGCTGGCAGTGGGCTCCTTCACCGGTGGGGCTCGGTTCGGATCAGTCAATCACAGGTGGCAGCAGCCGCCTCCGCACCGAGGGCATGGAGGTCATCCATGACGCGATGGCTCGCGGCGGAATGGGCCAGACGCAGGGCACTGACCACCGACAGGGCTTTGCTGCTGCCATGGCCAATCACGCAGACCCCGTCGACCCCCAGGAGAAGGGCCCCCCCGTGCTCGGCATGGTCGAGGCGCTTCTTGATGCGCACCAGGTTGCTTCTCAGGAAGGCCGAGCCCACCTTCCCCCTTCGGCCCCGCGGCAGCTCCGCTCGCAACACGTCCAGCAGCACGCTGCCCACGGATTCGAGAAACTTCAACAGCACGTTGCCCGTGAATCCGTCACAGACCACCACATCGAACGCGCCGGAGAGCACATCCCGTCCCTCGCAGTTGCCGGCAAAGCGCAGCCGAGAATCGGCCACCAGCAGGGGATGGGTTTTCAGAGCGAGATCGTTGCCCTTACATTCCTCCTCGCCGATGTTCAACAACCCAATTCGGGGTCTGGCCACCTGCATCACATCCCGGCTGTAGATCGAGCCCAGCAGGGCGAACTGATGGAGCCAGGCGGGTTTGCAGTCGGTGTTGGCACCTACGTCCAGCACCAGCACCTGCTGGGCAGGGTCCTTGGTGGGGAAGAGGGCTCCGATCGCCGGCCGTTCGATTCCCCGCAGGCGGCCCAGGCGGAAGATGGCTGAGGCCATGACGGCACCGGAGTTGCCAGCGGAGTAGACGGCCATGGCCTGACCGGATTTCACCAGATCCATGGCCATGTTGATGCTGGCATCCCGCTTGCGCCGCACCACCGTGGCCTCTTCATTCATGCCCACTGAGCGACCGCTGGGGACGAGTTGCAGG
>JBIIHR010000150.1:0-4311 GCA_044235655.1 Cyanobium sp.
TCGATGCTGAGGGCCATGGCCCGGGCTAGATCCCGCACGTCTCCCAGCTGGGTGATCAGCCCCCCATCTCCCGGTAGGGGAATGGGCTGACCGTGGGTGAGGCGATCAAAAAACCACCGTTCAATGGGGTTGTAGTTGCCCGGCCCAATGATGTAGGTCGGGCGGAAGCTCGTGAAAGGAATCCCCTCTGCCAGCAACCAGGCTTCCGTCTCCGCCTTGCCGGCGTGGCGGCTAGCGGGGTCGAGGGGGGCGTCCTCGTCCAGGGGCCAGAAGTCGCTATCGGCATACACCCCGGCTGAACTCACATAGACCAGTCGGTGACGAGGGGGGCCTGTGAAAGTCAGCACGCTCCGGGTGTCGGCCAGGGTCCGGCCAGAGCTGTCCACGATCACATCAAAATCCCGGCCCGACAGTTGGCTCAAATCCGTCTCCAGGGTGCGGTCCCCCTTGAGGTGCTCGACGCCAGCGGGAACCGGTTGGCGACCTCGGGTGAAGACGCTGACTTCATGGCCCGCCTCCAGCAGTGACGCCACCAGGGGCCTGCCTACAAAGCGAGTTCCCCCCATCACCAGAATCCGCATGGCTGCCATCCCTCAGGTCGGGCCATTCAAGCGGCTCATCGCGAAATCGTGGCTAGTTTTGGCCTTGAGCCTTGCCACCTGTGATGGTTCTTCCCTTAGCCCGCTTTCGGTCCGCCTTTTTTCTCAGGCCTGCCCTTGCCCTGGGGCTGCTGGCAGGGGGCCTGGTCCCTCTGGCTGCCCATGCCCAGGTCAAATCCCCGGCTCCCGGTGTGCTCTGCGATTCCCAGGCCCTGAGAGGCAGCGGGGTCTGCTACGACAGCCGGGGGGCTTCGGCGCCCCTGACCGGTCAGTACTTGGGTCGCCGGGCTGAAGCCCAGCTCACTTCCTATCTGACAACCAATCCCGCTCCCCTCGAGTTTCGCCTCAGCAACGGCATCGTCTGCAGCGTGCCCGCCCGGACCTGTTGGGAAGACGGCTGGAACAAGCGCAATGTGGCCCAGCGGGTCACGGGCCAGCTCTTTACGGGCTCCGGTCAGCAGGGAACAGGGTCTTCAGGAGATGGATGGAATACCAGTCAGGCGGCCAGAGACACGGGGTTATGCAGCCTGAGCCGCGGCGGTCGCCCGGTGTTTGATGGCCGTTGTGATCTGCGCCAGATGAGTCGCGGCGATGGTCAGACCCGCTATCGGGTGAGGCTCAACAACGGCACCACCTACATGTTCACCAACCGGGGTGGTTCGGTCAGCATTGCGGATGATTTTGGTTCCACCTGGCCCGTGAGCTATCTGAACCATGGCTCCACAGGTATTTTCCGCTGGGCCGACATGACCTTGGTGGCCACTCAGATGGCGGGTCGCAGTGGCGCCTCTTCCTCCAGCGGCAATGAAGAGTTGGGCAGGGCGATCGGCACCTTGTTGAACACGCTCTTCCGCTGAACCTGATCCGGGGGGCAGCCAAGGGGATGGCCCTGTACGAGGTAGGGGCTTTGCTTGACGACAAGCGCGGCGACCCCCCGGGTCGGGGTGGGCAGGCCCCTCCGGGTGTCGATCGAAGGGTCGAGGGGGTACCCCTTGCCGTTATGGCTCAGCCAGGTTGACTGGCTTACCTCCGCCCCCTCGGATTGGGGAAGAATCAGGTCGCGCCAGCCCCCCGTTTGCCGTTCGGCCACGATCAAGGCCGTGTGGAATCCCAGGAGCGTTTGCAGTGGCCTGATCCTGGGGCCCACATCTTTGAACAGCATCACGGGGCAGCCAGCTTTCGCACAGCCTTGGCGCCCCAGAAGGGCTACCAGGGTTTCCGGAGCCCGATCCCCATCCAGATCCACCCGGTTGTAGAGGTAGCGCAGTCCGCCCTGCCGCTGGCACACCGCCGGGTTGGATCCTGGGGGAAACAGTTGTGTGCGCAGCGCCTGCTCGAGGGCGGGATCGGGAAAAGCGATCGGGGCAATCCACCGATCGATCTGGAGAGGGGGTGAGGGGGGAAGCGGCTCCATGGGGGCCACGGTTTGGCCCCACTTTGCGGCCCGCGGGATGATGACACCAGTGGCTATCAGGACATGGACGTCATCCCGGCGATTGATCTGCTCGCGGGCCACTGTGTGCGGCTGCACCAGGGTGACTACAGCCAGGTCACCACCTTTTCCGAGGATCCCCTGACCCAGGCCCTGTCATGGCAGAACCAGGGGGCCACCCGACTCCATCTGGTGGATCTGGATGGGGCGCGGCAGGGGCAGACCATGAACGATGCTGCCGTCCGCTCCATCACGGCAGCCCTCTCGATTCCGGTGCAGCTCGGGGGAGGGGTGAGAACCTGTGAGCGGGTGGAGCAATTGCTGGAGCTTGGCCTGGATCGGGTGATCCTGGGCACGTTGGCCGTGGAAGATCCAGAGCTGGTCTGTCGGCTCGCTGAACGCCACCCCGGTCGCATTGTGGTGGGCATTGATGCCAGGGGGGGGCAGGTGGCCACCCGCGGCTGGCTGGAAAACAGTGCCCTTCATGCCACCGATGTGGCCCGCCGCTTTGAGGGAAGTGGGGTCGCGGCCCTGATCACCACAGATATCGCCACCGATGGCACCCTTGCCGGCCCCAATCTGGAGTTTCTCCGGGCCATGGCGTTGGCCAGTTCCATTCCGATCATTGCTTCGGGAGGTGTGGGCTCCTTGAGTGATCTCCTCAGCCTCCTGGTCTTGGCTCCCCTGGGGGTGGAGGGGGTGATCGTCGGGCGGGCCCTCTATGACGGGGGGGTGGATCTGAAGGAAGCCCTGCAGGCTATTGGACCCGGGCGATGGCAAGACCCGGGTGGCTTGCCCATCGCCTGACCCTCGCTCCCGCCGTGCTCCCTGAGCATCAATTCCATAAATCCTCTATAAATAGGCAAGGTTGACGATCGCTTTTCGCTGTTTCCACCCAGGTTTTGTGGCCTACTCCAACCCACCATCCCCAAGCACTGGAAAGCGTTCCGTCCCCAGCGACGTTTCCTTGTCTGACGGTGCATCCGGTCTGGAGAGGGAACAGGCACCATCGGAGACGGTGGATGCCGCCTATCGACGCTGCCGCGAGCTGGGTCTGCGTCTGAGCAAGCAGCGACGCATGGTGTTGCAGTTGTTATGGGCCGAAAAAAATCATCTCAGCGCGAGGGATATCTTCGAAAAACTCAATAATCTTGGCCGGAATATCGGCCATACGTCTGTTTACCAAAATCTGGAGTCTCTCCAGTCTGCTGGCGTGATCGAGTGCCTGGACCGTGCCAGTGGCCGCCTTTACGGCTACAGGGCTGATCCCCACAGCCATCTCACCTGCTTGGACACGGGTGAGATTCATGATCTGGAGGTTCGTCTTCCTGCGCAACTCCTTGCTCAGATCGAGCAACGAACGGGATATCAGATTGAGGCTTACACATTAAGCCTCCTCGGTCGTCGCCCCCCCTCCCTGACGCCATGACGACAGCCAAGCCTTCCTCTTCCAGCGAGCGTCTTCCCCAGATCCTTGTCCTTGGCGATGGGCTGTCCCGGGAGGGTTTGAAGCGTTGGCTGATTCAGGATCCCCCCCTCTATCGGCTGGCGGACAACCCCGAGCAGCTGGAAGGGATGCCCCGGCTCATCCTTTGGAGTCTGACCACCCTTCCGCCAGCCAACACGCTTTTCGAAGAGCTTCGCCTGTTGAAAGAGCGGTGGCATCCCGCCCCTCTGCTATTGCTTTCCTCTGGGGCCCTCTCCTATCCGAGGGACTTCCTCCTTGAGCTTCCCCTGCAGGGCCTGCTGGAGGCACCCGATGCCGCCACCGTCAGAGACGCCGTCTCGACCCTCCTCGAGGGGGGGCGCGTGGTGGATCTGCTCGGGGGCGCGGGCGACTCCCCATGGCGGGAGCCGGTGCCCATGGGTTTGGGACAGTGGCTCCTGGTGAGCGGTCTTCAGCAGATCGATGCCGAGTTGCGGGTGTGTCAAAGGCTTCTGAACCCATCCCCCACCACTTGGCTCTCCCAGTTGCTGCTTGAGGGCAGGTGCCGAGAACTTCAGGCAGCCCGCTCACTGCTGCTTTGGCTCTGGGGCCCCCTCACCATGGCCTGGGGCTTCGAATCCCCTCCACCACCGTCCCAGGGCGCTTTCCTGACGACCACCGCTGTCCCCCCTTCCCCTGGTGCCTCCCCATCCAGTCCCAGGGGCGCCCTCGCCCCTGTGCTTACCCTCACCTTGCGTCAACGCAATGCGGAAGGTATCTGGCGGGCCTTGCGCCAGCGTTTGCAGGACGCTGTTGCGGCGGAGCCAGCCAACCTCAGCGGCCAATTGCTGGCC
>JBIIHR010000151.1:0-4292 GCA_044235655.1 Cyanobium sp.
GCTCAGGTCGGACACCCCCTGAAAACTCAGGCCCCCCTCGGTGAGACCATCGAGGGCCAGGAGTTCGGTGGTTTCCCCCAGCAGCTCCTGGCTTTCGGCCGGGGTGGCGGCGAGGGGCAGGGCCTGGCAGAACCGCCTGCCGCTGGTGGTGACAGCGAAGCTGGCCACCTGGCCGCAGAGGCGGGACCACTCCAGCAGTTCCAGGGCTTCGGCCCCAATCCCTGCGGTCACGCTGGGCTGGTGGGATAGGTGAGGGGGATGGGCTCCGCACCGACATTGGAGGGCAGGCCTGGGGAGGGTTCGTAGAGCATCTCCAGCCAGTTTCCTTCCGGATCCTGCATATAGAAAGAGGCCGTGCCGTCTCGGTGGTCGTGCACGGGGCCGCAGGTGTGTCCCTCGGCCACCAGCTGGTTGCGCACCGCATCCACCTCCGCGCGGCGCTGGAAGTGGAAGGCGAAGTGGGGACCGGCCGCTGTGTAGCCAGGACTTAAGAGGGCGATGCCCTCACCGGTCTGGGGCCACTGCAGGTAGCACCAGTCGTCGGCCTCCCAGGTGAGGCGCAGGCCCAGGGTTTCGTAGAAGCGCTTGGCCCGCGCCATGTCCTGCACCCGCAGGGCCACGTGGCCGAGGCGATGAATGGCAGCGGCCGTCGCCATAGGGAAGCCCATCACTTCTCCCATTCTCCCGTAATGGGGCTGGCGGCCGCGGGCTGGGTGCTACGGGCATGGATCGATAGCAATGGCGTCAGCTCTGGACCAGGGAAGCCGAGGCACTTGAGCGGCTCCGCCACCAGCTTCAGCTGGTAGCCGAGTCCGTGGCAAAGGAGCTGGGCAGGCTCTGGCCCGCAGTGGCCGTATGGCTGTTTGCCTCGGTGTTCGGACCAGGCTTGATCAGAGACCACAGCACGTGACATTGGGGAGCTTTGGCCCCCCCTGAGAACCTTGTCCTGTCTCAGCCCTGCCGCAGCCAGGCCGCGGCTTCGGTGGCGTGATACGTGAGGATTAAATCGGCTCCGGCCCGCTTGAAGCAGAGCAGGGTTTCCAGCACCACGGCCCGCTCATCGATCCAGCCCCTTTCAGCGGCAGCTTTCACCATGGCGTATTCGCCACTCACGTTGTACGCCGCGATGGGCTGATCGCTCTCCTGCCGCAAACGGTAGATCACATCCAGGTAGGCCAGCCCAGGCTTCACCATCAGGATGTCGGCCCCTTCGCCCTCATCCAGCTCGGCTTCCACCAAGGCTTCCCGACCGTTGCCCGGATCCATCTGATAGGTGCACTTGTCCTTCGGGATGGGCTTGCCGCCGGACGGGCGGGGCGCGGAATCGAGGGCTTCGCGGAAGGGGCCGTAGTACGCGGAGGCGTATTTGGCGGTGTAGCTGATGATGCCCACATCGCTGAAGCCCTCCACATCCAACGCCTCCCGGATGGCGCCTACCCGACCGTCCATCATGTCGCTCGGGCCGATCAGGTCGGCGCCGGCCCGGGCTTGCGCCACCGCCTGGCGGCAGAGGATTTCCACGGTGTCGTCATTGAGCACCACCCCGTCGCTCGACACGATGCCGTCATGGCCGTCGCATGAGTAGGGATCGAGGGCCACGTCGGTCATGATCGCCATGCCGGGATGCACCTGCTTCAGCCGGCGGATGGCCCGGGGGATCAGGCCGTGCTCGTTGAAGCACTCCGCTCCGTCCTCGGTTTTGAGGCCATCGGCCACCTTCGGGAAAAGCACCACGCAGCGGATGCCCAGATCCCAGGCCCGCCCCACCTCCTCCACCAGTCCATCCAGGCTCCAGCGGTGGGCCCCCGGCATGGCCCCGATGGGCTCATTGCCAGCTCCTTCGTGCACAAACAGGGGATAGATGAAGTCGGTGGGGGCGAGGTGGTGCTCGCGCACCAGGGCCCGCAGGGCCGGGGTCCGCCGCAGGCGGCGCGGCCGGTAGGTGAGCTCCATAGGGGAGAACGGTCTGGCTGGATCCTACGGATCGGACGCTTTACAACAACCAGGCCAGCACGGCCCAGATCCCCAGCCCCACGCAGGCACCCCTCTGGCAGAGGGCATCGATGCGGTTGATGCGCTGCCGCACCCGCTCCTGCTGGTGTGGGGGTGTGGATTCGAAGAGGTTGGAGCTCCAGACAAACAGCACAAATAGCCCCACGGCCACGACATAGCTGTAGGCATAGAGCTGGTCGAGGAAGGTGGGATAGGGCGTGGCCGGGAGTTCGGATCGGTAGGTCTGCTGCAGAAACACCAGGGAGAGGATGGCGGTGGAAGGGATGGCCAGCCGGATTTCCCCGAGGGAACCCTCCAGGCTTGGGGCCAGCAGCACGATGATCATCACGATCATCAGGGGCAGCACCCATTTGGTGAAGGCGGCCAGCACGTTGCTTCCGTAAACCACCTTCAGCACCAGTTGGCTGAAGGCCCGATGAGTGTGGGTGCCGTAGGCGTCGTAGAGGTTGACCCGTTGCTGCAGATTGCCTTTCTCCAGGCTGTAACCCGCCAGATCCCCATAGTCGCCAATGAGCCTGAGCAGATTGGGAGCGGGCTCCAACCGCACCCCTTGGCGAGCCAGGCTGAAAACATCCGGGCGCGTTTCGATCACCAGCGGCAGCTGAATGACCTCGAAGGGAGAATCGTGGAGATCGAGGGATTCGATGTAGAAGCGGGCCGAAAATCGAAAAATCTGGCTGTAGGACCCGTCAGGAGTTCGCTCGGGCTGCCCAGATTCTGGCTCGATCTTGGAATCCCAGGTCTCCACCTGGTTGGTGAATTCCACCAACTGGTCGATGGCGATGTTCTCCCGCTCGATCACATCCTGCAACCGTTGGTCCCACAGCAGCCAATACCAGCCATCGGCCGAGAACGTCTGGCGTTCCAGCTCCAGGTTGTAGATGTTCTTGACGTGGATCCCCACCTGCAGGGGCAGGGTGTTGGAGGGATAGGTCACCGCCCTTGCGGGACTTGCGGTGGTGGTGCCGCCCTGCCTTGGCCCCGTTGGGCTCTGGAAGGTGGGTCGGGTAAGGAAGGCCACCGCCAGCAGGATGGTCAGCAGGGCCAGAGCCAGGGCCAGCCCCACTCGCTTGAGGGGACGGGGGTATGGGCTCACAAACGGGCCGAGGCCACCCAGCCCTGGCGGGGATCGGCGCTTCGGGCCTGGCGGAGCTCCTGGAGCAACTGGCGTTCGCGCTCACTGAGGGCCTCGGGCAGCTTCAGGATGGGGGTGAGCAGCAGGTCGCCCCGACCATTGCGCAGGGGCCAGCCCTTGCCCTTGAGCCGCAGGCTGCGGCCCAGGCTCATGCCCGGCGGCACCTGCACGGTGGCTTCCCCATCCGGCGTGGCCACCACAACATCGCCCCCGAGGGCCAGCTCATCCAGGCTGAGGGGCAGCTCGGCCCGCAGCTGATCGCCATCGAGGCGCCAGATGGGATGGGGTTGGAGCTCGATCTGCAGATACAGATCACCCCGGCGGCCCGTGCCGGGCTGCAGGTTGCCCTTGCCTTTCAAGCGCAGGCGGCCCCCGGGTTTCACCCCCGCCGGAATGCGCACCTCCACCCGTTCATCGTTCACCGCCAGGGCACGTTCGCAGCCGCGGAAGGCATCGCCGTAGGTGAGGGTGAGGGTGGCTTCCGCATCGAGGTTCACCGGGGCGGAGCGCCCCGCTCCACCGGGGAACCCACTGCCAAAGCCGCCGGGGAAGCCACCGCTGAAGCCCCCTGGGAAGCCGCCCCCGAAGCCCCCTCCGCCCGGGCCCGGGCCGCCAAAACGGCCCAGCAGGTCGTTGATGAACTCGTCGAAGTTTCCGTAGCGGCCGAAATCCACATCGCCCCCACCTCCGGAGCCGCCCATCTGGCTCCAGTACTGGCCGAACTGCTCGTAGCGGCGTCGTTTGTCGGGATCGGAGAGCACCTCATAGGCCTCGCTGATCTCCTTGAAGCGAGCCTCGGCGGTCTTGTCGCCAGGGTTCACATCCGGGTGATACTGGCGAGCGAGCTTGCGAAACGATCTCTTGATCGTTTCTGCATCGGCCCCTCGCTCCACCTCCAGCACCTTGAAGTAGTCGCGATAGCCGTTGGCAGCCATGGTGAACCTCTCCTTGGCGCATTCTCTCAGCCTGGCCCTGCGCTGAGGCGGATGTGGATGGGGGGAAGGCCGAACGGGTCGCCCATCCCCCTAGGGTGTCATCTGGCTTTTTTACCTCTGCCGATGCTGGTGCCACCATCTCTCTGGCGTGCTTCCACCTTGGTCAGCGCCCTTCTGGGGCCCCTGGTCTGGGGATTCGCGCCAGAGAG
>JBIIHR010000152.1:0-4271 GCA_044235655.1 Cyanobium sp.
GCCGCCCTGCTCTTGCTGCCCTATCTGCTCTGGAGCCCGGTGGGCACCTTTGTCACCTGGCGGATGGAGAAACTCAACCGATAACGTTCGGGCCTACGACCCTCAGTTCCAGGCCGCCATGGCGGCCCGCACCCCCGATTGGGTGGGCGGCTCCAGGGAGGCACAGTCGGCCACGGGATCCGTAACAAAGCCACCCACCTCCACCGGAAGCCGTTCTCCGCTGAGTAGATCAATCCTCTCCACTGGAACGTTGTTGATCCAGCGGTAGGCATAGGGACCATGGAACGAAAACTGATCCATGGGGTGCCGCGGCAGAAAACCAGCCTGGTCCCGCGGGGGGGGCTCCCGTCAACCCTTTTTTGCGCCAGGGTTCATCAGGTGTGCTGATCCCTGCTTGGCAAGTGGCGGCGGGAGCGTTAGTTAAGAAGAAGCATCGCCACGGAGTCGCATGGCGTGGAACATCGATCCAGGGTCTGACTCCCCCGTCACACCCCATGCGGGTCCGAGCCTGGATCAGGAGGGCCAGCTCACCTACATCGGGGAAGATGGTCGTCGCTACGTGGTGGGCCTGCCCCCCGAGATGGACCCGGCCTCCCTCGAGCGGGTCATGCGCACCATCCAGAAAGAAGGGTCCCTGTTCCATGAGATCGAGCGTCTGGCCCGCCGTTGGATTACCCAGGTGAGCGGCCCTGATCTGGATGGCAGGGCTGCCATGGTGCTTCTGATGACAACCCTCGAGACTTCCCTGGAAGAGCTGTTCCCCGAAGAGGGATCCTCAGCCGAGACCTGAGCAGGAATGTCCATCCCCGCTGCGTGCCTGTTTGATCTCGATGGTCTGCTGCTCGACACCGAGCCCTTGCATGCCCAGGCCTGGAGGGAAGCCGCGGGGCAGTTTTCCCTTCAACTCAGCGAGGGCGACTTGCTCCACCTGCGGGGCCGTCGCCGGTTGGATTGTGTGGCCCTGGTGCGGTCGTGGATTGCAGGGCGCACAGGGTTGCCTGCCCCTTCCGATGAAGCCCTGCTGGCGGTGCAACAACCCATTGCCCGCCGTCTGATGCCAGGCGCACGTCCAGTGCAGGGAGCCCAGGCCCTGGTGGCCCGTTGTCAGACGCTGGGAGTGCCGATGGCTTTGGTCACCAGCAGCACCAGTGAGGCCGTGGCCTTCAAATGTGCCCCTCACCCCTGGTTGAACGTGATTGACCTCCGGGTGATGGGAGATGATCCGGAGCTGGCCTTGGGCAAACCAGCCCCCGATCCCTTTCTTCTGGCCGCCCGACGTTTGAAGGTGTCACCAGCGGATTGCTGGGCCTTTGAGGATTCCCAGGCGGGAGCGCTGTCGGCCTCCCTGGCGGGCTGCCAGGTGCTGGTGCTGGTGGCCCCCGGCCTGGGTTGTGACGATTATCCGGACGGCGTGCGCTGCTGTCGCTCGCTCGAGGAGGTGGCGCTGGGAGTGGGCACGGAGAGCACCCTCAGCTGAGGCGGCTGAGCACGTAGTCGGGCAGGGCCCGCAAAGCACTGCGGGGTTCGGAGGGGGGAAGCCAGTCAATGGCCTCCAGGGCCTGGCGGGCAAAGTCTGCTGCCAGTGCCCGGGAGCGGGGAATGGCTTCGCAATTGCGCACCAGGGCCAGGGCCTGATCGAGATCACCATCGTTGGCAAATTCCCGTTCGATCAACCGGGCCAGGGAGGGCTGCTCTTCCAACGCATAGAGCACGGGAGCCGTGAGGTAACCGGAGGCCAGGTCGCTCGCGGCTGGCTTGCCGAGCTCTTGATCACTCCCGGTGAAATCAAGAATGTCGTCCACCACCTGAAAGGCCAGACCCAACTGGCGCCCAAAGCGGTGGAGGGACTCCAGATGGCAGGTGGGAAGTTGGGAGAGCACTCCGGCAGCCCGGGCGCTGTTCGCCATGAGAGAGGCCGTTTTGCAATAGCTCTTTTCGAGATAGGTCTCGAAGCTCTGGCCGGTGTCGTAGCGATAGAGGCCCTGACGCACTTCCCCGTCCGCCAGATCCATGATCACCCGGCTGAGGAGCTTCACCACCTCCAGGTCGTCGAGGTTGGCCAGATGCCAGCTGGCCTGGGCAAAGAGGAAGTCGCCGGCCAGTACGGCCACCCGGTGGTTGAAGCGGCTGTGCACCGTGGCCACACCCCGTCGGGTGGAGGCCTCATCCACCACGTCGTCGTGCACCAGCGACGCTGTGTGGATCATCTCCGTGATCTCCGCAAGCCTGCGGTGGCGGGGAGTGAGCACTCCATCGGGGGAGATGGCCCGGGAGATCAGCAGCACAAGACCAGGCCGAAGCCGTTTGCCACCAGCGGAGAAGAGATGCTCCGCGGCTGCTTGAAGAATGGGATGGCGCGCGCCGATGAGTTGGCGAAGATCGGCCAACAAGATGTCGAGATCGGCCGCAACCGGCTGAAGCAGCTCTGCAACCGTGATCACGACGCCTCCCTGATGGCGACGAGTTTAGAAGGCCTGTGGGGGCTTCTGTTGATGGGGGGCCGGGGATGGCTCCCCGAGCGACAGCTGGCCTTCCGGTCCCAAGCACCAACGGATCTCCTCACACTGGGCAGGGAGGCCCAGAAGCCTGCGGCAGGCTGCGTTGAAGCTGGCCGCATCGCCCGTGCTGAGAAAGCGATGCTGTCCCAGGTCCTTGGTGCCTGCCGTCAGACCCCGTTCGCCCAACACCTTTGCCAGGTGAGCAGCGACGGCTGGGGCAGGATCAATCACCCTGAGATCCGGGCCTGCCAGACGACGGATGGTGTCGATCACAAAGGGGTAGTGCGTGCAGCCCAGCACGATGGTGTCGGCCTTGGCCTCCAGCATCGGGGTGAGGAAGCCCTTCAGAAGGGTCTCCAGTTCTTCTTCGGAAGCGCCCGATTCCACCCAATCGGCCAACCCCAGGCACACCTGTTCCACCACCTTCACATCGGTGGCACACCGCCCAACGGTGGCTCTAAACAGCTGTCCCTGGAAGGTGGCGGGGGTGGCCATCACCCCCACCACCTTGGTCTGACTGAGGGAAACCGCTGGTTTGACGGCCGGTTCCAACCCCAGAATCGGCACTGAGGGATGGAGGTCTCTCAGTGCCTGAAGGGCTACAGCGGAGGCCGTGTTGCAGGCCACCACGATCGCCTTGCACCCCTGGTTGATCAACAACCCACAAATGGCATCGCAATAGGCCAGCACCTCCCGGCTGCTGCGGTTCCCATAGGGCACATGGGCACGATCTGCCAGATAGAGGATGGATTCGTAGGGAAGTTGGCGAACGATTTCACGCCAAACGCTGAGCCCCCCGACGCCTGAATCAAAAACACCGATCGGCTGACTGTTCACGGCACCGTCACTGTCCCAGGTAGGAGAGGATGCCGGCGGCAAGCGCCGCAGCCAGCTGTTGCCGGTATCGGGCATCCGCCAGCCGGGGGGCATCGATTTCCCCGGTGACAAACCCCATCTCCGTCAAGACGGAAGGCATCACGGTTCGGCGGATCACGAAGAACCGTCCCGGACGGGCTCCCCGATCCGGTGTGCCAGGGGAGACCGCCATCAGTTGTTGCTGGATCGAGAGGGCCAACTCATAGGCCCTTCCCCCCTGGTAGTAGAAGGTCTCGATGCCATTCACATCGGGTCTGTCCATGCTCAGGGCATTGGCGTGCAGGCTCACAAACAGATCCGCCCCGCTCCGGTTGGCAAGGGAGACCCTGGGTGGCAGGTCGACATCCACCTCGCTGGTGCGCGTGAGCAACACCTGAACACCCCGATTCTGGAGCAGTTGGGCGAGCTGCAGGCCCACATCCAGCACCACATCCGTTTCCCGCAGGCCGCCGATGCCGACGGCCCCGGGATCTGGCCCCCCATGGCCTGGATCAATCACGACCCGATACCGGCCCCTCGGCACGGCGGGAAGATTGCGGGCGCTGGGCATCCGACCTGTCGGCACCGGGGTGATCGTGGAGGGGCTGAAGCGACCCCCTCCAGAGCTCCTCCCCCCCGCGATCAGCGGCGGGGCTTCAATGTCGCCCTCCCCAATCAGGGGCAGGCTGCGGCGAGACACCCCCCGCAAGTCCATGCGCCACCGATCCCGTGACACCCCAATCAGCCGAAGCTGCCTGGGGTCGAGTTTGGTGCCCGGAGTGAACTCCAGTACAAGCCGGGTGGTCTGGGGGTCGGGCTTGCCAATCCGCACCTCCACGAGCGATCCGGCACCCCGCACACTGCGGCGTCGCATGGGGGCGCCAGGAAGATCGAACCACACCCGTGGTCCCTGGTCCC
>JBIIHR010000153.1:0-4267 GCA_044235655.1 Cyanobium sp.
CCTCCACTGGGGGTGGACCCCCTTGCCCCAGCCCTTCAAGGTGCGCCGCCGGGTGCTGGGCCCTTTCGCCAGCTACGAAAGTGCCGAGGCGGCCGCCCGGCCCTGGGCCGCCGCTGGTCACCAGCCGGTGATCGCCCGACCCGCCGACTGGGAGGTGTGGGCTCCTGCTGATGCCCCCGATCCCCCTGGCCGTGCCGCGAAACTGGTGGAGCACGCCGCGGGTCGGCGGTTGCATCTGGAGCTTCGCCGTCCCCAGGGCACCCTGGTGGTGCAGGCACCCGTTCGCCTTCAGGCTCCTGGTGGGTTGCGCTGGGGGAACGGCACCTATCGAGGCCCCTTCCGCCTGCTCCCTGATGCCCATGGCGGCTGGAGTCTCCTGGAGGAGGTGCCCCTGGAGCGCTATCTCGAGGGGGTGGTACCCCATGAGATCGGGGCCGGGTCCCCCCCAGCTGCTCTGGGGGCCCAGGCGGTGCTCGCCCGCACCTGGGCCGTTCGCAACCGGGGCCGGTATCAGGCAGATGGCTATCACCTCTGTGCCGACACCCAGTGCCAGGTGTACAGCGATCCGGGGCTGGCCAGCCCCGCAGTGCGCCAGGCCATTGCCGGCAGCCGCGGGCAGGTGTTAACCCAGGCAGACGAACCTATCCATGCGGTGTATCACGCCACCAACGGTGGCGTGGCTGCGGGCCTGGAGGAGGCCTGGAGCGTGGATCCGGTTCCCTATCTCCGCCCCTTTGCTGATGGCCTTCCCGCTTTTCAGGAGAAGACTCCTCTGCCCATCAGCTCCAGCACGCTGCCAGCGTTGATCCGCAATGGACAGGGGGCGTATGGCGCTGATCACCCGCTCTTCCGCTGGCAGCGCACCCTCACCTCCGCGGGTATCAACTCCGCCTTAGGGGCAAGGGGTCTCAGTGTGGGAACACCGCGCAGCCTCAAGGTGCTGGAGCGGGGGGCCAGTGGCCGGGTGGTGGCGCTGGAGATCATTGGCTCCAAAACCACCGTTGTGCTGCGAAGGGATGCCATTCGTCGCACCCTGCGCCAGCTCCCCAGCACGTTGTTCACCCTCTCCCATCCCCGACCTGAAACCTGGTTGTTGCAGGGAGGTGGATTTGGCCATGGTGCGGGCCTGTCCCAGGCTGGCGCCATTGATCTGGCCCGTCGGGGGTGGGCCATGGACACCATCCTCAAGCACTACTACCCCGGGGCCAGCCTCCAACCCCTGGAAGCCTTGCCACTGGCGGCCAGTGGTGGGGGTGGAAACCCCTTGCCTTGAGGCGGAGGCGGTTTCCCGTGCCTAGAGCCCGTTAGGGCCCCTTAAGATTCCGAGAGTGTTTGGAAAGGGGATGGGCGGCGGGAGCGCAGACAATCGCCGCCGCAAGGCTGCCCTGTTGCTCCTGGCTTGTGTCGCCGTGGGAGCCCTTCCCCATGGTCTGGCTCCCTGGGCCCGGCTGGTCCCGGGCCTGGGCATGGCCCTTGTTTTGGGGGGCTCGGTGGCTCGGACGCTTTTCTTTAAACCTTCCCCCCCCGATCCCTCACGCCCCGATGGTCAGGTCGCCGGGAGCCCGTCCTCACCCTTCCCGCTGGTGGATGTGGTGGTGGCAGCTCGCGACGAAGAAGCGGTCATCGGATCCCTGGTGGAGCGGGTGCTTCGGCTGCGTTGGCCGGCGGATGGGCTGCGGCTTTGGGTGGTGGATGACGGCAGTGAAGACCGCACCCCCCAGCGTCTGGCAGAGCTTCAGGCACGGCACCCCCAGCTGCGAACCCTGCGCCGCAGCCGTGATTCCGGAGGGGGCAAGTCGGGCGCTCTGAATGCGGTTCTGGGCAACCTGGAGGGACGCTGGATGTTGGTTCTCGATGCGGATGCCGACCTGCCTCCGGATTGGCTGGAGCGGGTGATTCCTTCTGCGGAACGGGAAGGCTGGGCGGCCGTCCAGCTCCGGAAAGCGGAGGCCAACACCGCCCACAACTGGCTCACCCGTGCCCAGGCCATGGAGATGGCTTTTGATGCCTTCATTCAGGAGGCCAGGCTTGGTCGTGGCGGCGTGGGGGAGCTTCGCGGTAATGGGCAGCTGTTGCGTCGGGATGCGGTCCAGAAAGCCGGGGGGTTCAATGAAGCCACCATCACGGACGATCTGGATCTGAGCTTCCGTTTCCTCCTGGCCGGGTTGCCGGTCGGGGTGATGTGGGATCCCCCCGTCAGTGAGGAGGCTGTGTCCAGCCTGCAGGCCCTCTGGCGTCAAAGGCAGCGCTGGGCGGAAGGAGGACTGCAACGTTTTCTCGATTACGACCAGCAACTTCTTTCCGATCGGCTAACGGGGTCTCAGAAATGGGATCTGGCGTCCTTTTTTGTTCTGCAATATGTACTGCCTGTGATGGTCGTTTCCGATCTGATCGCAGCTTTGGCCACGAGGACGCTCCCTGGAATGTGGCCCTTCCCCTTGGTGGTCTTGGCCCTATCAGGTTTTTCGATCGCCGCTGGCTGCAATCGCGGAGGAGAAGGCCCTCCGATCCCACCGGCCACGCCCGGCAACGTGCTGCTGGCGATGGTTTACATGATGCACTGGTTTGTTGTGATCCCCTGGGTCATGCTCAAAATGGCGCTTCTGCCGAAAACCTTGGTGTGGCAGAAAACGGTTCACAGAGGGGCGTCCCCGGTTGCCATGCCCGCCAGCTCCTATTCCGATTTCACCCCTTCCCAGGCTTTGGATCTTGAGGACGATGTGGTTCCTTCTCCTGAAGGATGAGGGTGTCAGCGTTCTGGATCACTTGTCCGTTGAAAAAGTCGGCTAGCAAACCTGTGGATTCCTCCAGCAAGCGTTCGTCTGTTGTTTGCCTTTGAGGTTGTTGCTGTACCCCCTGGCTCTGAGCCGGTGGTCTCGACGTGTCTCCTGAGGCCGTTTCTAGAGGTTCTGCAGCCAGAGGTCCTGTTGGGGGCTCTTCGACGGGATCCAGGGCCTGGGGCCTTTCGGTTTCTGCGGCAGCGGGCTCCTCGGGCTCCTGCGCCGGAGGTGGCTCGGGTGAGCGCACGAGGGCTGGGGGTGGGGCAGGGGCCGGAGAAGGGGCGGGACGCTCCTGGTCACTGGGCTCGAGGGTGATTGTCCGGGCGCTGCCAAGGGTGGCCTCCATGGCCTTCTCCAGAAGGGGGAGCCTGCTTTGCACCATGGTGATCCAGTTGCTGGCCACCTGCACCACGGCCCGCTGCCCATCCAGTCGCTTGAGATGGGCCTGTTGGGACAACAGCATGCGGGTGGAGGGGAGCTGGAGTCCCGCCAGGATCTGTTGCCACAGCTCATCCAGATTTTTGCTGGCCACTGAGGTCTGGATCGGCGGATCTGCCTGAGGGGGCGGAGCCTCTTCTTGAGGGGCGGGCGCGGGGCTTGGCGCTTTGGGGGGAGGCGACGCCGGATTCCCGGTCGCTGGGCGATCAGGCCTGTCCAGCGGGCTGTTGGTTCCGGTGCTTCGCGGCGGTGCTACCGCGGGCTCAGCCAGGAGCCCCAAAAGGATCACCTCCAGCCAGAGCCGGGGTTGCACGCTATGGCGCAACTGCTGTTCACTGCCCTTCAGTCCGGCGTGCCATTGCAGCAAGCGCTGTTTGCCGATGGTCTTCGCCAGAGGCGGAAGGGCGTTCCTCAGGTGGGGTGACACGCTCGTTAGCTCCAGCCGCCCTGGTGCTTCCCCCGCCAGCAGCAGATCCCGAAGCAGACCCACCACGCCCTGCAACACGGCGGTGGGTTCCCGCCCCCGCTCCAGCAGTTGGCGGCTGGATTCCACCACCGCCAGGGGATCTCCCCCGGCCATGGCTTCGGCAAGGGTGAGCAATTCCTCTTCCGGAACAGCCCCCAGCAAATCCCAGACGGCCGCGGCTTCGATGGGGGCAGGCAACAGGCTGAGCTGGTCCAGCAGGCTCTCCGCATCCCGCAGACCCCCCTGGGCCCTTTGGGCCACCAAGTGAAGGGCGTCCGGGGTGATGTCGATCTTTTCCTGTTCCGCGATCCACCCCAGGTGGGTCTCCAGCGCTGTCAGGGGGATGCGCCGAAAATCAAAGCGCTGGCAGCGGGAGAGGATGGTGGGGAGCACCCGCTGGGGATCGGTGGTGGCCAGCACGAACACCACCTGCGGTGGGGGTTCTTCCAGGGTCTTCAACAGGGCGTTGAAGGCTGCTGTGGAAAGCATGTGGCACTCGTCCACCACATACACCTTCCAGCGGGCCTGCACGGGAGCAAAGCGGGAGCGCTCAATTAGCTCCCGGATGTTGTCGACCCCGGTG
>JBIIHR010000005.1:0-13559 GCA_044235655.1 Cyanobium sp.
CGCGGATTGGGTGGCTGGTACCCCCTCCAATCCCGGCCGGAAGGGGATGGTCACGGGAGTCGTGGGGGGCGCGGCACCCCCTTGGGAGGGGGCGGCTTCAGCTGCGCTGATCGGCGATGGGGATGGGGATGGGGATGGGGATGGGGTCGCCGCAAAGCTGTTACCGGAGGGCTTGGCCGCCATGCCTGCTCGTGCGAATGCTTCGAACCTACGTGTCAGGGGAAGGCCCGGGAGGTAGCCCTGGCTGCCACTTCGGCCCAATGGTGCTACGAAGCTGCGAGGATTCTGGGGGTGAGCAGGAGCACCAACTGGGCCTGACCTGAGGGGATGGGGGCCGAGGACGAAAGGATCTGGTCCCAGCGGAGCATGGCCAGCCCCGCCTTCTTGAGGGCCACTGCACCAGGAGGGGCGGCCAGAAGACGGCAGGCCAGGACTCCCAGATCAGGTTCGTGACCGACCAACATCCACCGACGGGGGGTCTCCCCCTGCCCCTGGCCGCACAACTGCTCCAGAAGGGGCCACGGATCCGCGCCGGGAGAAAGGCCGTCGTGGCAGGTAAAGGAGGGGGCGATCCCGGCCTCCACCGCCAGTGCAGCGGTCTGGGAGGCACGCAGGAGGGGACTGCTCACCAGCACGGGGGCCTTCAGACCCAGGGCGCCGGCCCGCCGGCAGATCAAGCGGGTGCGTTGGCGTCCTTCGGCGGTGAGGGCCCTGTTTCCATCCTCCAGGCCACGGCCTCGCGGTTCGGCGATGCCATGACGCAGCAGGAGGAGCTCGACCTCAGCCATGGGGCGGCGCCGCAAAGGCGATCCGGGCCGTCCAGCGCACGGTGCTGTCGGCAGGTTCCAGGGCCAGGGCCAGGCTGTTCAGCCCCTTGGCCAAGGGTCCGCCGGCCACGGTGGTCAGGCGCGTCCAGGGGCTCCAGTGCATGAGCAGCGAGGTCGCCGCCTCCTCCCCCAGCGCCCAGCGCAGGGGGGCCTCAGGCCGATCCAGATCCTCCAGCTGCTGCTGGCGCGCGAGCACGCTGCGACCCGCCGACTGATGGCGCAGCAGGGCCAGGTTGCCTCCCCACCAGGCCACCCCATCCAAGGGGCGCCACCACCCGGAGACTGAGGCTTGCAGCTGATCCCCTGCCCCCTGGAGGGCCCCAAGGCGGGTCCACACCGTCACGGTCTCCCCGTCCACCTCCAGGGGGGCATCAATCAGCCCCTCAGCCGCCAGGGGGGCTTCCAGAGCCTCGGGGCGGGGAGTCTGCTCACTGGTGCCCAGCAACCATCCCTCCGGGGCCTGCGAGACCAGCAGCACCCCTGGATCCACCCCCGCCAGCTGGAGAGGCAAGGGACCGCTCCCGGGGGGACTGGTGATGGCCTGCACAAGGGGCTTCAGCCAGGGCTGGGCCAGCAGGGCAGCCGGGTTGCGCAGGAGGGCCAGGCTCTGGGATTCCCCGCCAAGCCCCTTGAGAAGAAGGGTTTCCGTGGCCAGCGCATCCCTGACCGGAGCCCCGGTCCCTGGGGAAGACGACGTCGGGGCCTCGTCAACATGCAGGACTCCCTGAAACTCCAGCTGGCGGCCATTGGGATGGAGCGTTCCCAGCAAGAGGGGATCGACGCTGGCGTCAGGGCTCTGAATATTGGGGAGACCCAGCCAGGGAGAAAAGGCCTCGGAACGGGCCACCAACAGGGCCATTCCCTCACCGAGTTGCTCCACCCCCTCCTTCAGGGGCGCAAGGCCAGCCTCGTTAAGCGCATCGATCTGGGACACATCCAGGGCCCGCTCCAGGGTGGTGCGCCCGGAGGCGATCAGCACGAGATCGTCCTGCACAAGGGCCGTTGCCAGGGGGACCGGATCCCGTCCCACCAGGGCGCCCCTGCCGCTGATCAATCCCATGCCGCGGTATTGGCTGATCTGCAGGCCACTGCCTGCCAGGCTGCGGGATTGCCAGAAGCGCTGGAGAAACCGGCGGGCCCCCTCCTCGTCCTTGCTGGAGAGCACAAGCAGCCAGCTACCGCCTGGTCCATGGCCAGGGGCATCGAAGAGGCTCAGGCCGATCTCGGGGGCCAACCAGCCGGCCAGCTCATCGTGATAGTTGAGTCCCGCGGCCGCAAAGGCCCCATCGCGGAGCCGCTCCACCGCCTTCGTGGCCCCCTCCCGTTGGCGGAGAGGGGCCACGGCCCTGGCGTAATCAACGGGTTGTTCCCCATCACTGAAGATGTAGAGGCTGAGGGGAGCCTGCCTTGGCACAAAACGGGCCGCCCGGGGAATGGTCAGAGTGTGATGCTGCAACTGCATGGGGCCCCGTTTCCACAGGAGCCACCAGCCGCCCCAACCCAAGCCGAGGGCCAGCAGGGCCACCATCAGGAGAACGGCAAGGAAGGGCCGACCCTTCATTCGGCTTCAGCGGGATGCCACCATCCTGCCCTCCCGCTTCGGATCTGCCATGTCGCTGCCACCGTCTCCTCCGTCGCCCCTGTCCCTCACCCCTGAAGAGCTCGCCGATCGGCTGCGGGCTGGGGAATCCCTCCAACTGGTGGACGTGCGGGAAGCCCAGGAGCTGGCCCTTGCCCAACTGCCCTATCCCGTGCAGCACCTTGCCTTGAGCTGCTCTTCGGACTGGATGGGGGAGGTGGAAACCCTCTTGAGGCGAGACCGACCCGTCGTGGTGCTGTGCCATGCCGGAGTGCGCAGCTGGCAATTCGCCTGCTGGCTGATGGAAGCCCACAGCTACAGCGAGGTTTGGAACCTGCAGGGAGGGATCGATGCCTGGAGCGTGCGCGTGGATCCCTCCATTCCCCGCTACTGAGTGCCCGCACCCTGACAACGACAATCTGCTTATCATCATTTCCTCCCCTCAGGGCCTGGTGCACTCCCTCTCCCGCCGCCAACAAGAGGTGCTCCAGGCCACCGTGCGTCACTACGTCGACACAGTGGAGCCCGTCGGCAGCCACACTCTCGTGCGCCGTTTCGGGTTTCCCGCCAGCCCTGCCACCGTGCGCTCGGCCATGGGGGCTCTGGAACAGCGAGGCTTCCTCACCCAACCGCACACGTCCGCCGGCCGAATCCCGAGCCAACTGGGCTATCGGCTCTATGTGGATGAGTTGCTGCCCGCTCCGGGAGCAGCAGCCACCCAACTCGAGCGGGAGCTGGCCGGCATCAGCCTCCAATGGGCCGCCCTGGACGACCTCCTGGTCTACATGGCTCGGCGCCTTTCGGATCTGACGGGGCTGCTGAGCCTGATCACCCGCCCCCGCAGCCGGGCCCCCAAGCTTCAGGAAATCCGCCTGATGCCCAGTGGCGAGAGCCTGCTGGTGATCCTGGTTCAGGGGAGTGGGCTCAGCACCAGCCTGCACCTGCGCCTGCCCCCTGGCATCCAGGCGGAGTTGCCGATCTTGGAACGGTGGACCAACCGCCAGTTACAGGAGCCCGGGGATGGGGCCATCTCCTGGGATCTTTTACCTGCAGAGCTGGCTTCAAGCGGAAGACTGTTGCGCCAGGCTCTGGACAGCCACACCCTGCTCGCGGGGGGCGGGACAGGAACAGTGGTGGCCGCCGGACTCGGTGGATTGCTGGCCCAGCCTGAATTCACCCGCACCTCCTCTCTCTTACCCCTGGTCCAGCTGGTGGAAACCGATCCCGACCAGGTTCTGGGCCCCCAGGAGTCCACGGATCTGGAGAGCCTCGTGTGGATCGGAAGCGAACATCCCCACAAGGCGCTCGGGCAATGCGCCGTTGTGCAGTGCCCCTACCGAACAGGGGATGGGGGC
The DNA here is from genome assembly GCA_044235655.1 of Cyanobium sp. Classification (GTDB taxonomy): domain Bacteria; phylum Cyanobacteriota; class Cyanobacteriia; order PCC-6307; family Cyanobiaceae; genus Cyanobium. Next base: position 3,762 of record JBIIHR010000005.1, read on the forward strand.
CGAGGGGTGGTGGCCCTCGTGGGCCCCATGCGCATGGCCTACGCTACGGCGAGGGCAGGGGTGAGGTCTGTAGCGCACTTGCTGCAAAGACGTCTCAGCTGAGGAAGATCCTTTCGTGACCCCATGACCTATTGCCTAGCTTTTCTGCTGGATGCGGGCCTGGTTTTTGCATCCGATTCAAGAACCAATGCAGGAGTTGACTACATATCGTCCTACAGCAAAATGCACGTTTTCAAGCCGGCACCCGATCGCATCTTTGTGATCATGGCGGCTGGCAATCTGGGCACAACACAAGCCGTTCTCAATCGCATTCGTCGCGATATTGACGATCATCAAGCGGGTGCCGCCGACCGGGAAGCTGGATTACCAGACAAGCCTGCCGTTACAGAAAAGAATGATCCACCTGATCTTTTTGAGGCCCGCTATTTATTTGAGGCCGCCGATTACATTGGCAATCTCAGTGTTGCCGTGCAGCGCAATTATCACCATTCCCTCCGCGAGGCTGGCGCGACCGGCGAAGCCAGCTTCATTCTGGGCGGACAGATCGCTGGCCAGCCCCATGGCCTTTTTCTCATTTATCCCCAGGGCAATGCGATCATGGCCACACAAGAAACTCCTTTTCTTCAGATTGGCGAAAGCAAATATGGCAAACCCCCGCTTGATTACATCGGACATCACGGCATGAGCCTGGAAGATGCGGCCCGTCTTTGTCTGGTGTCCCAGGTGGTCACTCGCCGATCCAATCTCACCGTGGGTCCCCCGTTCGAGGTGGCCATGGTTTCCAGGGATGGATTGGAAGTGAATCGACGCCTGAAGCTGCAAAAAGATTCGGTGTTGATCACCCGCTCCATGGAAACCTGGGCCCGCAGCATGCAGGACACCCTGGCCAGGCTGCCCCGCTTCAGCTGGGAAGAGGATCCGCTTTAGCGGGTCAATTCATCCAAACGCTCGGCCACCGTGTTCACGTCCTTGTCGCCGCGGCCCGAGAGGTTCACCACCACTTCCGTGCCGGGGGCCAGGGTGGGGCAGAGTTTCTCCAGCCAGGCGAAGGCATGGGCCGTCTCGAGGGCCGGGATGATTCCCTCCAGGCGGCAGAGGAGCTTCAGGGCATCGAGGGCCTCTTCATCGGTGACCGCGGCATACTCGGCCCGCCCGATGCCCTTGAGGTAGCTGTGCTCCGGGCCCACCCCGGGGTAATCCAGACCAGCGCTGATCGAGTGGGCCTCCTGCACCTGGCCCTCCTCATCTTGCAGCAGCAGGCTCATCGCTCCATGGAGCACGCCCACGCGCCCCTCGGTGATGGTGGCGGCATGGCGACCGGAGGCCACACCTTCCCCGGCAGCCTCCACGCCAATGAGGCGCACCGTGGCATCCTCCACGAAGGGATGGAAGAGCCCCATGGCATTGGAGCCTCCGCCCACACAGGCCACCAGCACATCGGGCAGCCGGCCGAAGGCCTCGGCGCACTGCTGTTTGGCCTCGATGCCGATCACGGCGTGGAAGTCGCGCACCAGCATCGGGTAGGGGTGGGGGCCGGCCACCGAACCCAGGATGTAGTGGGTGGTCTCCACGTTGGTCACCCAATCGCGGATGGCTTCGCTGGTGGCGTCCTTGAGGGTGGCGGTGCCGGCGGTGACAGGCTGCACCTTGGCGCCCAGCAGGCGCATGCGAAACACGTTGAGAGCCTGACGGCGCATGTCCTCGGCGCCCATGTAGATCACGCACTCCAGGCCAAAGCGGGCGCACACCGTGGCCGTGGCCACGCCGTGCTGGCCGGCGCCGGTTTCGGCGATCACGCGCTTCTTGCCCATGCGCAGAGCCAGCAGGGCCTGGCCAAGGGCATTGTTGATCTTGTGGGCCCCGGTGTGGTTGAGGTCTTCCCGTTTCAACCAGATGCGGGGGCCTCCCTCGGGACGGCGGTAGTGCTCGCTGAGCCGCTCCGCTTCATAGAGAGGCGAAGGGCGTCCCACGTAGGTGCGGAGGAGGTGGTTGAGGCGCTCGGTAAAGACAGGATCGGCCCAGGCCTTGGCTGCCGCGGCCTCCAGTTCCGCGAGGGCCGGCATGAGGGTTTCCGGCACGTACTGACCGCCAAAGGGTCCGAACCTGCCGAGGGCATCGGGTCGGGCCGTGGGAGCCAGAAGGGCAGGGTCGGGTTGACCGGCGGCGTTGGGGGAGGAAACAGTGCTGGTCACGTCGCGGCCAGAAAACAAGTGGCCTCAGCCTAGGCAGCTGGTGAGGCGAAAGGCCCTCAGGGCGCCAGGCTGTCGCGGTGCAACACGGCGATCACATCGAGAATCTGAGCCGATCGCTGCGCGGGAAGGGTCATCAGGGAGGCCATTTCCTTCAACAATCCGTTTTCCTCGGCTGATAACGACTGATCCCCGTGGACAAGGTGGGCGGCCATCGCCAGGGCCGTTTCCTGCTGGTCCAGCGACAGGGTAGGGATCGCCCTGGAGATCAGCGCCCGCCAGCCATCGGAATGGAGTTGATCGAGGAGCGCCTCAAAGAGCCGCCCCATGCTTTCCTCACTCCGTTCGTTGTAGGGCTGGCGTCCGTCCAATTGGGCTCTCAGGAGGCGCGCTTCCAAGGGATCCACCACCCCGTCGCAAGCAACGGCCACCAGAGCGATGGCGGCAAAGGCCTCGGCGGAATTCATCGCAGGGGGGCATATTCAGCATTCCATTCGAGCAGAACCTTGCCACCGTTGGGCAAACCGGTCAGGCTGGAGCTTGAGCACGCTGCTCTTCCTGGACGAAGTGGAGGGAGAAGAGACCGTTGCCAACCCGTCTTCTCTGCAGGATCGCTGCCCATGTGCTGGCGCTGATGGGCCCGATGCACGGCCTTGGGGCGGAGACCTTGGCCGCACCACCCCGCTGCGCCGAGGCCGTTGCAGCAGCAGAGCAGCAGCAGAGCCAGCTCCTGGAGGCCTCCCAAAGCCTGGAAAGCGTTTTGCTCGGCGAGATCCACACGAGTGCCGCCGACCACGCCTGGCAGCTCCGCAGCCTGGAGACCCTGGCCCAGGGGGGCCGGCCCCTGGTGCTGGCCCTGGAGATGGTGCCGGCCCCCCGGCAGCCAATCCTCACCCGCTTCGCCACTGGCCAACTGGAGGAGAAGGCCTTTCTGGCCAAGGTGGATTGGGCGGGCGTCTGGGGTCACGACCCCGCGTTGTATCTCCCCTTGCTGCGCTGGGCCCAGCAGAGGAGGGTCCCCCTGCTCGCCCTCAACCTGGAACCGGCGGTGGTGCGACGGGTGCGGCGCGAGGGGTTGACGGCGATCCCTTCCGCCGAGCGGGAAGGGATCGGCTTCCCCGCACCGGCCAAGGAGGCCTACCGCCTGAGGTTGCAGCGCGCCTGGCAGGGCCATCGAGATAGGGGGGCCGGTCCGGACGTGACGCTTCCCAAGGCCGATGCGGAAGACCTGGAGCGTTTTATCGGTAGCCAGCTGCTGCGCGATCGGGCCATGGCGGAGCGAATCGCGGCGGCCCATCGCCGCGATCCTGGCCGGCTGGTGGTGGCCCTGATCGGCCTGGGACACCTGGAGGGGGGGGAAGGCGTCCCAGCCCAGCTGCGGCACCTGGGCGTGAATCGGCTTCTCACCCTGCAACGGCCTGAGCTGCCGGAGGGATGCGGGCCGCCCCCACCCGGCACCCGGCTCGGTGCCTATCTGGAGAGTGTCGATGGGGCCGTGTGGGTACGCCAGGTGGCACCGGGATCGGCGGCCGAAGCCGCGGGCCTCCAGCCTGGCGATCGGGTGCGGGCCGTGAACGACGAGCCCGTGGAGCGGGCCGGCCAGGTGATCCGCCGGGTGAGGGAACAGCCCATGGGGGAACCCCTGCGCCTCTTGATCGAGCGAGGACGCCGCCGCGTGCGGCTGGAACTGCGGCTCATGTCACCTCCGTCCAGGCCACCAGGGAGAATGGGCCCCATCCCTCCCCTGGCCGGCCTCCCCCTCCCATGACAGCCACCAATCCTGTGGCCACCAATATCGTGTGGCATCACTCCACGGTGACGCGGGCGGCCCGGGCCCACCAGCGCGGCCACCGCAGTGCCATTCTCTGGTTCACCGGGTTGAGCGGTGCCGGCAAGAGCACCCTGGCCAATGCGGTGAACTCCGCCCTGTTTGAGCAGGGGCTCGCCTGCTACGTGCTCGATGGCGACAACGTGCGCCATGGGCTCTGCAGCGACCTGGGCTTTTCCGATGGGGATCGGGAGGAAAACATCCGCCGCATCGGCGAAGTGGCCAAATTGTTTCTGGATGCGGGGGTGGTGGTGCTCACGGCCTTCGTGTCTCCCTTCCGGGCGGATCGCCAGCGGGCTCGGGCCCTCGTGGAGGAGGGAGATTTCATCGAGATTCATTGCGCCGCCGATCTAAACGTCTGCGAGGAGCGGGACACCAAAGGCCTCTACGCCAAGGCGCGCAGCGGGGAGATCAAGGAGTTCACGGGCATCTCCAGCCCCTATGAGGAGCCAGAGCAACCGGAACTGCGCATCGACACGGGCCACCAGAGCCTTGACGACTGTGTGTCGCAGGTGTTGTCCCACCTGCAGAAGGTGGGGGTGATCCCTGCCCCGACGGAAGTCTGATGGCGAAACAAGGGGGCTGGCGGGAATTTCCCCGCCCCGAAAGCATGGCCCGCCCAGCCTCTCCGGCTTCCGGCAGCACCCCCAAGGCGCAGCAGCGGGTACGGGTGCAGCGCACCAAGGCCGGCAAGGGGGGAAAGACCGTCACCGTGATCACGGGCCTCGAGATCGCGGAAAGCGAAGCACTGGCACTGTTGAAGACCCTCAAGGCCAGGGTGGGTACGGGGGGCGCCATGAAGGAAGGCCTGATTGAGCTCCAGGGCGACCAGGTGGCGGCAGCTCTGGCGGAGCTGGAGAAAGCTGGGTTTCGTCCCAAGCAAGCGGGCGGATGAAGCCTCAGGGACTACCGAGAGAAAGGCGCTTCAATTTGCGAGCAACTTTATAAACGTTTTTCTGAAGGGGCTCAATCAATGGCATCCGAAAAAAGACATGATAATAGATGTCATCAAGGGAGGTGATCTCTTCGCCAAATTCACGATGGTGAAGAATGGCCGTTTGACGGTTTATTTTTGTTCCATTGTAGTGAATATCACGAAGGAGATCTGAATAGGGAGTCATACCGAGGCGATGGGCCACGATGCCTGCAGCAGGCTGGTCACAGCGATGCCCCCTCACGCGGGGATCCGAGGAAATCCGCTGATTTTTATTCCAGAAGATCGCCATGTAATCCTCCAAATTGTCCACTGGCTCACGGGTCCCCCTGGCCGTGACCCCATCGGACATGATCTGATGCCATCCGTCAAGAAACTGATTCGCGAGAGGGGATCGCAGATCCAGGCCCAGAACGGAACAGGGAGTTTCAGGAATCAACATGGCCTCATCTCTGGTCAGACCATTAGCAACCAGGGCCTCATCGCTTGCCCATTGGCCCATCATCTGGCCATAGTTGTTGTTGAACATCACGTATCCATTGGCCTGCATCAGATCAAAGACTGGCGCCAGAGGACGGAGAGCAACACAGACAGAGTCCATCCAAAGGATCTCCTCGTAACCGAGATCCCTTGCAGCAAAGAAACAATAAACTTTAAATGCAAATGGAGCCTCAAAATGGGTCGGGGCTCCATCAGGAAGGCGCTCATTCCAGAAGAGAAAGTCACCATCAAATCGAACCCTTTGCAGGCTCTCTTGCAACCTATCCAAGCTATTCTTATAGGCTTTTTTGCCAACACCCAGACTGATAATGCAACGGTTAGCACGGGGGCTTCGTCCTGCACGGATAGGGACGATGTTCACGGCAGTGCTAACCCCTTTCATGTGTCACTTTGTTCAATTTACCCTCTCACCCAGCAGCTTTGCCTGGTGAAGGCCGTCGACAATCAGGTGCGGTCATATCGGCTTCCTCCCAACCGTCAGCAGCGCCGGGATCGGCAGGTGAATCCGATCGTCGCGCCTGAAGGCCTGCGCCCCCTCGACAATCGCAGCCTCGATACGCTGCCGGCTCGCCTCGCTCTGTTGTGCCAGCAGCAGGGAGACCCGGGGTGAGGTGGCGGCCAGCTCCAGGACGGTATTGGGGGATTCGAGGTGAAAAGCAAGCGGCAGATCACAGACCTGCAGCAGCTCGAAGCCCGCCGCCAGCAGGAGTTCGGCGCAGGCCCCCGCCTCGCCAAAGCGCAGCCGAGGCGCCGAAACGGGGCTCGGGACGTCGCTCTCCTCGCCATGGGCAGCAATCGCGTCCCGAACGAGGGCGTGGAACTTTGAGGGGCCGGGGGGGTGCCACATCGTGAAGGCGAACAGACCGCCGGGGCGGAGAATCCGGAAAGCTTCCGCGATCGCCCTCTCCTGATCAGGGAAGTGGTTCACACCGAAAAGACAACTAGCGCTGTCGAAGACCCCGTCCTCTTCCTCCAGGGCCTCAGCGTCGCCGACCCTGAAGGTGCCGGTGGGGCAGCGCCGCCTGGCCAGGCCGACCATGGCCGGTGCCAGATCGATGCCACAGGCCTCAACGCCCCGCTCCTGGGCGGCGGCAACGGTCTGGCCGGTCCCGCAGCCAATGTCAAGCAGCCGCTGACCGGGGAGCAGTTTCAGAGCATCCAGCGTCGGCGCAATCGCCGCGCGGGTGACCGTGCCAAACAGGCGGTCGTAGGCCTCGGCACCCCGCTGCCAGGTGGCGAACTCCAGGCTCTTGAAGGTGACGGACAACGGCCCAGCGGAGAGATCAGAAGGCAGCCTGCCTCACCACCCTCGAGGGCGTGTGGTGCCGCAGTATCACCTTGGGCCCGCACTCAGCCGTGGGGTGCAGGGGGCACGTCGCCCCAAACCCGCGGCTCTGCGCGCCGCCAATAGCGCGAAAAACGACGCAGATCAGGCGATCCGGGGCCGTTCCATGGCAGATCCACGAAGGGTTGGGGTTCCAGAATTCGCACCGGCAGCACCGCTGCCAACCGCGCTGCGATCGTTGCGAAGCGCGGATCCACCGCCCGGCTGGTGATGATGCCGTCAGCGCCGGCGGCGGCGGCGGCAGACAGCAGCTCGGCCGCCACGTCCCCCTCGCGCACGCTCACGGGCAACTCCGCCAGGCACTCACGCAGGAAACGCAGGCGGCTGAGGGCAAGCGGCACTGGGGCGACACCGGCGTGATGGCCGCCGCTTGTGGCGGTGCGGCCCTCAATCAGCTCCGTATCGAACACGAACACGGCGGGTGTGCCGGGCTGGGCGCGCAGGGCCGGGTTGGCGGGGCCCAGGGCCTCACCATGCACCCACACGAGTGGGGCAGACGGGGTTGGGGTTGACGCTGCAGGGGTTGGAGACGACGAACCCTGGTGCGGGGAGACAACCGGGGCAGCCTCCGCGCGGGGATCAAGCGGGCGGAACAGCCGGGCCTGCAGCCCCTCATAACTCGCCTCAAAGGGGCAGCCCCCCGGTGTCCCGGCCCCACCCCGGCCCGCCGCCGGGCAGCCAGTGCAATACCGGCCACTGCTGAAACGCTCCAGATTCGCCCGGTTGAAGATGTAGGGCTTGTGGCTGAAGGCGCTGGCCACCCACTGCCAGCTGAGGTTATTGCTGGCTGGGTCCCCATCCAGCAGGTGTTGCAAAAACCAGCGGGCTCCCGCCTGCCAGCGGACCCGCCGCCAATGCACCACGTAGGACGCCAGCCACATGCGGGCATGGTTGTGCAACCAGCCGGTGCCCATCAGCTCCTCCGCAAAGGCATCCATGCAGGCCAGGCCCGTGGCGGCCGAAGCCAGATCCGTGGGCAGCTCTGGCGCGTAGGAGGCGGGGGGATGGCCCGTCTTGAGGGGTTCCCGGTCTTGCCAGATGCCATCTCCCCACTGGTGCCAAAGGCGCTGCCAGTAATCTCGCCACCCCAGCTCGGCGATCAGTTTCTCCCCAGCACGGCGCTGGGCAGGGCTCCACCCCCCCGTGCCTCCCGCGGGGAGCATGGGAAACAGCTCACCCTGCTGAACCGTGGGCGCCGGCCGGCTCCCGGCCTCCCGCTCCCGAAGCCTGGCAAACACGGCCTCCCGCACCTCCGCCAAGGTCAGCACGCCATGGCGGATATAAGGCGACAGGCGGGTGACAGCACCATCAAGGTGGTTGCGGCTGGCGCCGTAGCCGGCCGGATCTATCAGGGCAAGGCGGGCTTCCGCCGCGCGGCGCCCCCCTGGGACGGTGGACGGGCGTTCCATCAATCGGGGGCTCCATCGAGCAGCGCTGGCTCCACGAGCTGGCGCCCTTGCGCCACCAGCTCCCGCACCCGATCGGGATCGGCGGCGGGCCGCTCACCGGCCACCACAGCCCGGTAGAGATCGGCCACGCTCCAGGCCGCGCTGGCGGGATCGGAGGCCAAGCGGGGAATCAGGTGGAGGTGCAGATGGGGCGCCCCCTCCCCGAAGGCGATCGCATACACCCGATCACAGCCGGTGAGCCGCTGCACCAGCTGGCTGGCGTGCCGCACCGCCGAGCCCCAGCTGACGGCTTCCAGATCGTTGAAGGCAAGAGGCCCACCCAGATGGCGGCGGGCATCCAGGAAAAGCCACCCGGCCAGGGGCGACGGATCCGGATGGTGGCGCAACAGCCACAGGGCCCCTCGGCCAAGCTCATAGGCCTCCTGGTGGATCCGATCCCCATGGATCTGGCAGATGGCGCAGGAGGCAGTCATGCCAGAACGGGGAGCGCTAAGGAGGGCCTTCCATCTTGAAGGGGGATGGGCCCAGGCCAAGCAGGCGCTGCGGGAGAATCCCCCAATTCCTATCCCGTGTCCTTCCCCCATGCTCCTCGACCTGCGCGGCAAGAAGGCCCTCGTCACCGGCATCGCCAACAACAAGTCGATCGCCTGGGGCATCGCCCAACAACTTCATGCCGCAGGCTGCGAACTGGGCGTCACCTACCTGCCGGATGAGAAGGGCCGATTCGAGGGCAAGGTGCGGGATCTCACCGCTCCCCTGGCGCCCACCCTCTTTGAGCCCCTCAACGTGCAAGAGCCCGTTCAGATCGAGGCGGTGTTTGCCAAGGTGGCGCAGCAGTGGGGGACGCTGGATGTGCTCGTGCACTGCCTGGCGTTTGCCGGCAAGGAGGAGCTCATCGGCGACTACAGCGCCATCAGCCCCGAGGGCTTTGCCCGGGCCCTGGAGGTGAGTGCCTACTCCCTGGCTCCCCTCTGCCGCCACGCCAAACCCCTGTTCAACGAAGGGGCCAGCGTGATCACGCTGAGCTATCTGGGGGCGGAGCGAGCCATTCCGAACTACAACGTCATGGGGGTCGCCAAGGCCGCTCTTGAGGCCTCCGTGCGCTACCTGGCCGCTGAGCTTGGCCCCGAAAAACAAGTACGGGTGAACGCCATCAGCGCCGGCCCCATTCGCACCCTGGCCAGCTCCGCCATTGGCGGCATCCTCGAGATGATCCACAACGTGGAGGAGAAGGCGCCCCTGCGCCGCACGGTCACCCAGGAGGAAGTGGGGACCACAGCTGCTTTCCTCGCCAGTCCTCTGGCCAGCGGCATCACCGGCCAGGTGATCTATGTGGACGGGGGCTATTGCATTACGGGGATGTAGGGGTTCAGGCCCAGAGGTTCTGCACCACAGCGGAGCCCACATTGAGCCCCACGTCAAAGGAATCCAGGCAGGCCTCGAGGATGTGCACGCCGCCATACATACGGCTGAAGGCATCCTCCAATCCAGCCTGGTAGAAGCTGTTGCGTTTCACTCCAGCCTGATCTCTGAAGCTGGCGAAGCGGCGCTTCACGCCAGGCAGCTCTTCGGAGGTGGCGGTAAAAGTCAGG
>JBIIHR010000154.1:0-4264 GCA_044235655.1 Cyanobium sp.
CCTGGCGGCGCTTCATCCCAAACAGTGGGTGGGCGTCTACGACGCTTATAGCGGCAACGATGAACCCATCGACACCGTGGCCACCCGCCTGCGCGGGCTCGGCCAGCAGGAGGGCTTTGCCCCCCTGCGGATCCGCCATGTGCCTGAACCCGGCGATTACCAGCGCTGCGAAGAGGCGGGCACCGACCTGGGCCAGCTGCTCACCAAGGAGCGCACCATTGCGGCGATGAAATCCCTCGATGGCGACCTCGACAAGGCCCTGGGCCGCCTGTCCGGGGGGCTCTACGTGGTGACAGCCCGCCAGGGGGAAGGGGAAGCGGCCCGTAGCGGAGCCATGGTGGCCAGCTGGGTGAGCCAGGCCAGCTTCGAACCGCCGGGCCTGACCGTGGCGGTGGCCAAGGATCGGGCCATCGAAGCCCTCCTGCAGGTGGACGACCGCTTTGTGCTCAACATCCTTCGGGAGGACAACCACCAGCAACTGCTGCGCCATTTCCTCAAGCGCTTTCCCCCCGGCGCCGATCGCTTTGCTGGGGTGGCCACCCTCGACGGGGTGGCGGCAGGGGGTCCTGTGCTCGGCGATGCCCTGGCCTACCTCGGCTGCCGGGTCGCCCAGCGGCTAGAAGGCCCAGACCACTGGATCATCTATGCGGTGGTGGAGCAGGGCAACGTGGCTGACGCCTCCGCCACCACAGCCGTGCATCACCGCAAAGTGGGCAATCATTATTGACCCATGGCCCCGCTCTCCACCCGCCCCACTGCCGATCCGACGGCTGTGCCCGCCGACCGCTCAGTTCTTGCTCTGCCGATTGATCCGGGTCTCGTCTGCCTCAGGGGGCTGAGTCCACGGCGGCTTCGCTTTGAGGTGGAATACTCCCTGGAGCGCGGCACCACGGCCAACAGTTTTCTGTTTGAGGGGGGCGCCGCAGCAGATGGCCACCCCGTGCCACCCGTGCTCATCCATCCCCCCGGGATGACCTATGCCGCTCCCTTCTTTGCAGCCCTGGAGGAGCGGGTGCCTGCCGATGCGGCCCTCAAGGTGGTGGTGGGGGTGGTGAACCCCAACCGGGTGGAGTTCCTGCGGGCCATGGTGAACCGATGGCCCCGGCTGGCCCTGGTGGCCTCCAATCCCGGAGCCAAATTGGTGCGGGAGCTCTGGGAGCAGCAGCGCCCCGCCGCTCCCGGTGTTCCGGAGCCCGCCCCCCTTCCCCAGCTCCCACCCATCGATGTGGTGCGGCAGGAGGTGTCCCGCCCCCTGGCCGGCGCCTTTCAACTGCGGCTCATTCCTGCCCCCACGCCCCGCTGGCCCGGCGCGCTGATGGCCTTTGAAGAGAGCACGGGTCTGCTGATGAGCAGCAAGTTTTTCTCAGCCCACATCTGCGCGGAGGCCTTTGCGGAAACCAATCGCAGCAGCACGGAGGAAGATCGCCGCTGGTTTTACGACTGCCTGATGGCTCCCATGGCCCGGCAGGTGGACAGCGTGCTCGACCGCCTCGACGACCTGCCGATCCGGCTGATCGCCCCCTTCCATGGGCCAGCCATCACCACCAGCTGGCGCAGCCTGCTGTCCGATTACCGCCGCTGGGGGGAAGGCCAGAACCGGGCTCGCCTCTCGGTGGGGCTGCTCTACGCCAGTGCCTATGGCAACACGGCCGCGATCGCCGATGCTCTGGCCCGGGGCGTGTCGCGAACCGGCGTACGGGTGGAGAGCATCAACTGTGAGTTCAGCGAGCCCGAGCAACTGCTGGCGGCCATCCGCACGAGCGATGCTCTCCTGATCGGTTCCCCCACCCTCGGGGGCCATGCCCCCACCCCGATCGTGTCGGCCCTGGGCACCGTGCTCTCCGAAGGCGACCGCAGCAAACCCGTGGGGGTGTTCGGAAGCTTCGGCTGGAGTGGTGAGGCCATTGATCTGCTGGAAAGCAAGCTGCGAGATGGGGGGTTTCCCTTCGCCTTCGAGCCGATCCGGGTCCGCTTCAGCCCGGATCCGCCCACCCTCCAATCCCTGGAAGAAACGGGCACGGCCCTGGGCAGGCGTCTGCAGACGGAGCAGCGCAAACGCCAACTGCGCAGCCCCGGCGGCGGCCTGCAGGAAAGCAGGAGTCAGCCAGCGATTCAGGCCCTCGGCCGGGTGGTGGGGTCGCTCTGTGTGCTCACAGCCCGCAAAGGGGAAGGAGACGGGGCCCTCTGCGGCGCCATGGTGGCCAGCTGGGTCAGCCAGGCCAGCTTCACCCCGCCAGGCTTCACCGTGGCCGTGGCCAAGGATCGGGCAGTGGAAGGGCTGCTCCACATTGGCGACCTGTGCGCCCTGAATGTGTTGGCCGCAGGGCGGGAAAAGGCGGCCATGAAGCATTATCTGAGCCCCTTCCCCCCTGGAGCTGACCGCTTCGAGGGGCAGACCAACGACAAGAGCCCAGGCGAGCAACCGATTCTCTCGGATGCCCTGGCCTGGATGGAGGCCACCGTGAAGCAGCGAATGGACTGCGGCGACCACTGGCTGATCTACGCGGAAGCCCACCACGGGGGCGTTCTCGATCCCAAGGCCACCACGGCCGTGCACCAGAGGCGCACGGGGGCGACGTACTAGCCGCTCACCACTTCCAGGTTGATCTCCGCCACCACCTCGGGATGGAGCTTCACCTGCACTTTGTAGGACCCCGTGCGGTGAATGTCGGGCACCAGGATGTCGCGGCGGTCGAGGGTTTTGTTGGTGGATTTTTCAATCGCCTCAGCCACATCGCCGTTGGTGACGGTGCCGAACAACACGTCGTCTCCACCGGTTTGTTTTTTGACCGTGAAACGACCGATGGTGTTGAGGGCCGTCCGCAGAGCTTCGGCTTCGGCCTTCAATGCCGCCTGGCGCTCAGCCTCCTTGGCCCGGCGGTGCTCCACCTGCCTCAGCACGGCCGCCGTGACCGGCACGGCCTTGCCAGTGGGAACAAGGAAATTGCGGGCGTAACCGGGGGCGACCTCCACCAGGTCGCCGTCCTTGCCCAGGCTCAATACGTCCTCACTGAGAACGACTTGCACGCGCTTGGCCATGGCGGCGACCCTCAGACGGAATGAACAGGAACTACCCACCCTACGGCAGGGGGTTCAACCCCTAGCAGCCGTGCGGGGGAGCCTCACGTGGGTAGCCAGGCCCAGCCGGCGCATCAGCTTGATGTGCAGCCAGGTGAGATCGATCTGGGAGCCGAACCCATGCCGAGCAGAGTGGGGGAAAGCATGGTGGTTGTTGTGCCAGCCTTCACCGAAGGTGAGGGCCGCCACCCAGGGGTTGTTGCGGGAGCGGTCGCCGCTGTCGTGGGTCACCTCACCCCAGGCGTGGGTCGCGGAATTCACCAGCCAGGTGGCGTGATAAACGAGCACCAGGCGGAGCGGAATGCCCCAGAGCACCAGGGCCCAGCCACCGGCGCCGGTCACGGTGCCCAGCCAGAAGAGAAAGAGCCCGAGCACCACCTGCAGGCTGAGGAACCAGCTGTTCAACCAGCGGTAGTAGGGATCCTTTGCAAGATCACCGGTGAGGCGGGGCACGGTGTCGAGGGCAGGAATCTCCTCAAACATCCAGAGCATGTGGCTCCACCAGAAGCCCTTGTTGCTGTCGTGGTGATCCGCATCCGTATCCGAAAACTTGTGGTGATGGCGATGCAACCCCACCCAATCCAGGGGTCCGTGCTGACAGCTGAGCGCCCCACAGGTGGCAAAGAAACGCTCCAGCCATTGGGGCACCCGGAAGGCGCGATGGCACAACAAGCGGTGGTAGCCGATCGTGACACCCAGGCAGGCCGTCACCCAATAGAGCACCAACAGGGTGGCCACGGCCTGCCAGCTCCAGAACTGGGGCATCAGGGCATAGGCCGCCAGGGCGTGGATCACCACCATGAAGCCCAGGGTTCCCCAGCGGCGCCCCTTGGTGGGAGGCATCTGCACCTCCCCTCGACGGGGCTGGTTGAAGGCCTTGGAACGGGCCAAGACCTGGGGGCCGCCGCTGATGGCGGCGACCCGACGGGTGTGCTGGGCGGCAACGGGGCGGGGGGGACGAGTTGTGGCGGTCATGCAGGACCGACTCCGGATCATTCGCCTACAATGGTAGCAATACGGATCCGGATCACTTGGGTTTTCGAGACGAGCTCATATCTGGCCGTGTCGCCTTTGCGCACCTGATCCGGGTCTGGCATGCCAGAAATGGTTGGTCCCATCGGGTGTTACCGGCTCTGGCGGAGGTGCTCGATCTCGGCCGGGTGCACAATTCCCAGCTCTCCATGCT
>JBIIHR010000155.1:0-4260 GCA_044235655.1 Cyanobium sp.
CAATAGCCAGGCCATAGCCCCCCGCATCCCCACTGCTCACCACCCGACCGGAGAGCGCCGCAACCACGGGCGTGCCTTCCGGAGCGGCGAAATCCCGCCCGGAGTGCATGATCCAGGACCCCAGGATCGGATGAAGTCTCCAGCCGAAGTTGCTGGTGGTGACCGCTGATCCGATCAGAGGAAACAGAAGGCCACGGTTGCCATTGCCCCCAATGGGCGAGGGGCGGGGCGTCAGACGGAAGACATCGGTAAGTCGAAAACGACCTCCTACCCCAGCCAGCAGGGCGTTGACCGGCACGCTGATCGGAGGCAGGGGGGAGGCGGTGATGCCTTCCTGTGCCATGCCCTGGCCAGAGAAGCTGGATCCCCCAGGGCCCGCCAATGCAGGGGCAGAGGCCCCAGGCAGGACGAGGGCTTCGCTATCGGGTCGGCTGCGACCACGAAAGACCACTCCAGTGCGACACTCCTCGGCCGAGAGGGCCCCACTGCCACAGGCTTGCTTCCTCAGCCCGGGCACCGGATCCAGCACCAACGAGCCCCGGACCCGCACCCGTTCCTTGGGTGTCACGATCCCGTCCCGAACCAGGGCGTCGAGGGAGGCATCAAAGCGTTGGGGGCGGTCTTTTGGGAGCTGCTCGAGCGACGGGCGAAGAGGCTCAGGGCGCTCGGCCGTGGCGGGAGCGGGTGTGGGCAGGGCCGGTCTCGGGCGGGGCAACTCTGCGGCAGGGGCAGGGTCGGGGGAGATCGGTGGCGGTGGGGTCAGGGGAGGGGCGGCCGGCGCCCCCTGCCATCCCCCCTCGGCGGCGGCGGAGCCTCCCCCCTCGGACTGGGCCATCACCAGAGTGGACCCGGCCAAGGGGGCTCCACAGGCAACGGCCAGTAACAACGGGCGGAGACGACGGAGCATGGGGGGCGGGCCGGGAAGCAGACGGATCGAAGGCGCTTTGAAACGCGTCTTAACCGTCCAATCAATCGACGCCAATGTAAGGACCGTGGCCACCCTCTGGCCAAGAACGGTGCAGGACGCTTTGCCGGCCATCCCCGGAACGCAGGGCCAATCCTCCCTGACGGGTGAGCCCCTGAACCTGCCAGCACCTGTTGTCGATGGTCAGATCCCGCGAGGGAAGCCAGAGACGGGCCTCCGCTTCCTGCCGGACCAGTTCCGGCTCTTCCGCCATGGCCATGGCCCATTCCAGGGCGGCGAAGACCCGTGGCAGCAGGTAGCGCGGGCGGGCACGGATCCGACCCAGGGCTGCCACCAGATTGGTCGCCCCCCTGGGCACGGGGTTGCAGCCATTGAAACCCAGGCCAATGCGGGCCCACCGGACCCTCGCTCCTCGCAGACGGAGTCCAGAGAGAAGGCCTGCCAGCTTGCGCCATTCCCCATCCCGCCCTTGGAGCAGGAGGTCGTTGGGCCACTTGAGTCGCCCCTCCAGGCCCAGGGCCTCCAACTGGTGGAGAAGGCCCACCGCCACACACAGGCCTGGAGCGGCTGCCAAGGGCTCCTCCGGAGCCCAGGGGAGGGCGGCGCTGAGCCAGATCCCCCCTGGGGGCGACTGCCAGAAGCGACCGTGCTGACCGTGGCCAAACCGCTGGTGACGGGCCAACACGGCCCGGGGTCGCACCAGCCGCAGGGGGCCCCCAGCAGAGCGTTGGGTCAGCCAGCGCTCCAGTTCCGTCTCCGTGCTGGCACACACCGGTAGGTCGCGCAACTCCCACCGGCGCGGCGCCTTCACAAAGCCGCGAGCCAGCGCCCCATCCTCGCGGCAGCCTCCTCCAGGGAGGCCGTGGGATGCACCAAGGCCAGCCGCAGCCACCCCTCCCCTCCGGGCCCGAAACCAGACCCAGGGGTGAGGCACACCCCCGTGGCCTCCAACAGAGAGGCGGACACGTCCTCGCAGGACAGACCTCGCTGGCGGGCAGCCGCGGGCATGGGCAGCCAGAGGTAGAGGGCCATGGAAGGTCGGGGCACCACCCATCCGGCCGCCTGCAAAGCCAGCACCATCCGATCCCGACGCTCCCGGTAGACCTGCCGAAGCTGGGTGGGCCACTCGGGGGCCCGCTCCAGGGCAGCGATGGCTCCTGCCTGAATGGCCAGGGACTGGTTGAAATCGACCACCCCCTTGAGCTGCCGTAACGCCCCAATCAGGGGTTCCGCCCCCACGGCAAAGGCCAGGCGATAGCCCCCCAGGCACCAGCTCTTGGAAAAGGAGAAGAGCTCCAGGCCACAGCGGCGCCAGTCGCTGTGCAGCAACAAGGCTGGGGCCGTCCCCTCCAGCGCCAGATCGACATAGGGGTTGTCATGGACAAGCACGACGTCATGATCGATCGCCCTGGCCACGGCTTCCTCCAGCCAGCTCTGCTCTCCGGTGGTAGCCGTTGGGTTATGGGGGAAACCAAGCACCATCAGCCGGAGGGCAGACCAGATGCTCTGCGGCAAGCTCTCAAAGGCCGGCCGCCATCCCCGTTCTTCCTGCAGGGGCAGGGAGACGGGCCTGGCCGATGCGAGGTGGAGCCCCCCCAGGTGGGAGGGATAGCAGGGATCCAGGATCAGGGCGGGATCCCCTGGATTCAGCACGGCCAGGGGCAGATGGGCCGTGCCCTCCTGGGATCCGATGAGGAGCAACACTTCCGTCGCAGGGTCCACGACCACCCCAAAACGACGCTCGACCCAGGCGGCAGCGGCCTCACGAAAGGGTTGGGTCGCTCCATGGAGGCAATAGGCGGAACTGGCCGGCTGCTGAAGCGCCGCAGCCATGGCCTCCAGCACCACGCCTGGTGGGGCGAGATCGGTGGAGCCCAGAGAGAGATCCAGGAGAGGGCCTGGATCCCCGTCGCCGCAGCGGGAGACACGACTCTGTATGTAAGCCAGTTTGCGCTGATCGTTGCGGGCAAAGACCCCGCTACCAAGCAGGGAAACCCGCTGAGAAATGGGCATCCACCGGCTCAGAGATGGGCATCCACGAAAGCCTTCAGCTGGGCCTGGGGGAGTGCTCCCTCATGGCGAGCCACCTCCTCACCCCTGCGGAACAGGATCAGGGTGGGTAAACCCTGCACACCGAAACGCTCGACGGTGAGGGGATTGGGATCCGCCTCCAGCTTGGCCACCTTCAACCTTCCGCCATAAACCTGGGCCGCCCAGGTCATCATGGGAGCCATGAGACGGCAGGGTCCACACCACTGGGCCCATACATCGAGCAGCAGCAGGTCTGCCTCACCGAGAGCACCAGCCGCCACACTGGCATCGTTGAGATCAACAACGCCGGCGGGAGAGGGCGTCTGGAGGTCAGCCACGGATAGAACTCTGCACTGGCCCGATTGTATGGATCAGAGCTTGTCGATGGAGCGCTTCAGCTCTTGCAACTCCGCATCCACTTCCGCGACCTGAACCGGTTCAAGCTGGGGAACCGGGCCATTGGGTGCGGGAAGTTGGATGGGGTTCGCCCCCCCTTCCAACCTCTGCTTGAGGGCCGCCAATTCGTCATCCACATCGCTGCTCTCCAGGGCAGCGAACTGGGATTCCAGATCGGCACCGGCCAGCTCAGCGGCGGCCTGGCTGCGGGCCTCCAGACTGAGCACCTTTTCCTCCATCTGCTCGAAGGCCGCCATGGCGTTGTTGGTGCCGAGGTTGTTGACGGCGGTTTGGAGCTGTTCCTGGGCCTGGGCAGCCTGGGCCCGGGCCTTGAGCATGTCTTTCTTGGTCTTGGCCTCCGCGATCTTGGCCTCCAGGGCCGTGAGGCTTTTCTTGAGGGTCTCCACCTGACCCGCCTGACTGTTGATCTGATTGTTCAGGGCGGTGGCGGTGTCCTGGTAGGTCTTGCGGCGGGAAAGGGCTTCCCGGGCCAGGCTCTCTTCCCCTTTCTGCAGAGCCACCTCAGCCCGTTGATACCAGGCCTTCGACTGGGTGTCCGCCTGCTCAGCCTGGTTCTGAAGGCGCCTCTGGCTGGCAATGGCCGTCGCCACGGCCTGGCGCAGCTTCACCAGGTCGGCTTGCATGTCTGCCAGGGACTGGTCCAGGATTTTGGCTGGATCCTCCGCCTTGCTCACCAGGTCGTTGAGGTTGGCGCGGAGCAGGCGGCTGAGCCGATCAAAAAAGCCCATGGGCCGGGGCAGCATTAGGGATACGTTACCGAAGGTATCTCTGTCTGGGGACTTCGGCTCTGGGGTTTGCCGAACCTTGCCCAGACCCCCTCCCCTACCCCTACGCTCAAGGCATCATGGGCAAGACTCCCTCTCCATCCCGCGGACAACGCCGCAAAG
>JBIIHR010000156.1:0-4244 GCA_044235655.1 Cyanobium sp.
CACCTGTTCCATGGGGGCTATGGGCCCCTGGGCCTCTGCATCGACAGTGCGGCCCTGCTTCAGCAGGGCCTGGAGGGGCGCTGTGAGGTGTTTCCTGTGCTGCTGGGCGGCATCTGGCGCGAACGGCTGCACCGGCGGAGCCAGACGGTGCTGGCCAGCGCACCCTTGGGTGAGGAGCACCGCGCGGCCCTGGAGCGCTATCAGCAGGCCCTGGCGGCGTTGCCCTTCGATGGCTTCCTGGAGGGGGCGGCGGCGGATCGGGCCCTGGCCCGGCTGCGGGCGTCCCAGCCCAGCAGCAGCCCCTTTGCGGTGGTGGCCCAGCTGGCGAGGCCCTGAGGATCAGGGGCGCCGGGGCATCGCCGCCAGAATGGCCTGGATCACCGCATCGCGGTGGCGCTCGGAGAAGGGGCCCTGGTTGCCGTTGTGGGTCATGCCGGGAATCAGGGTGTGGTGCACGGCGCCACTGCGCACGGCCTTGTTCCAGCGGGTGAAGGGCAGGAGGGGAGATCGGCCGGGGAAGGCGATGCGGCCCACCACCTGCAGGGGATCCCGGGTGCCCACCACCGTGGTGATCCCCTCCACCTTGGCGAGTTCCTGGTTGCCGCTGAACACCCCACAAAAGGTGATGATGTGCACTGGCGATCGACAGATGCGGCGCAGATAATCCGCCATCCCCATGGCCATTTCTCCGCCTCCGCTGTACCCCAGCAGGGTGATCGGCGCGCCGGAGGAGGGATGGAAGCCCAGCTCGGCGAGCCGTTCGGCCACCTTCAGCGCCTGCTCCACGTTGACGATGGGTCCATAGCGCCGATCCGAGGAGATCCCCACCTTGATCACATTGTTGGCCTGCACGAGCACCCCCGCGAGCACCTGCACCAGGGCGCTGGGGTTCTGCTCCTGCAGGGTGAACAGACGGCGCCAGAACCAGGCGGTGCCCGGATCTGCCTCCAGGCCCACGGGCAACACGGTGTAGGCCTCGATGCCCTTCAGGAGCCGGGTGTGGGAGCCCAGGGCCTGCTCCAGGAGGGTAAGAAAACTGGTGATGCGCGGCGGGTGTTCGCTGGCGTGCTGATGGATGCCATCGAGATACACCACGTAGTGCGGTTGGGGCTGATGCGGCTCCGCGCTGCCATGGGCCCTGGCCCGTTTCTCCTGGGAGGCAAAGAGCTGGGCGGGCTCCTGCAGGCCTGCGATCCAGCCCTCCCAGAAGGCGAACTGCCCCACCAGCGAATAGATCCCGGCGGTGGGGATGAGCACGAACAGCAGCATGCCGATCACCCGCAGCAGGGGGGCCTGCTCGACATCGCCCAGCAATTGGCCCAGGGGCCCCAGCAGATGGCCGAACACGAGCAGGACCAGCCCAAGGGCAATGGCCCCGAATACCCCCAGCCCTCCACTGCGCTGCTCCCGGGTCTGGGCCCGAATGGCGGCGCGGATCGCTGGGCTGATGGAACGGACTCCCATCGCTACAGCTCGCCCAGATGGGTGGCCAGGGTGGTGTAACTGGCCTGCCAGCTCTGGCGAAACCTCAGCCACACCAGTACAGCCGCCAGTCCATAGCCAGGGCTGCAGAGCAGCAGGGCCTCCCTGGGGGGCAGGGCGAACTGGGTGTGCACGAAGGCCACCACGTTGAGGTGCACCAGCACCCAGAGCACCCCTGCGATCAACTGGCCCACATACGGAGCGGCGGCCAGCACGTAGAGCGTGGCGGGCAGCAGGCAGGGGGCCACCCCGGCCAACAGGGCGCCGGGATTCACGGGCCGGGAGGCGAACCAGCGCAGCAGCACCATGTCGCTGGCCAGGGCCAGCAGCAAGGCCACCGAGAAGATCAGGCCATCCAGCAGGAGATGCACCAGGATCTGGCGCCCGCTGAGGCGGTTGGCCAGCAGGGCAAACACATGGGAGAGGGCCATGGAGGCTGCCACCACCAGCAGCAGGCCCAGGCCGAGATCGGTCGTGGCCAGCCAATGGCCGAGTTGCCGCAGCAGGTCGGGTGCTAGCGCCAACATGAGCGCACCAGAGCGTCCCTTGGTGTTCAACCGTAAATCAGCCGCCCGCCAGGCTCCCCTGCTCACCTGTGGCGAGGCCGTTCTCACCCTTTCGGGCCTGGCCCTGCTGCTCACGGCCTGTGGCCCGCCGCCCGCCTGGCCGGTGCGGGAGTTGGCGCCCAGCCCCGTGCCGCCCCAGAAAGGGGAGGCCCTGGAGCGCTGCGCCCAGGTCCTGTCGGCTCGTCTGGGCCTGCAGAGCGAGCAGGCCACCCCGGCCGATCCCACGAACTTTGGGGAGCGCCAGCCCAGGGACGTTTATGGCCGGCTGGTGCCCCATGCCCCCCAGCTGATCGTGCTGCACGAAACCGTGGTGAGTGAGGCCGACACCCTCCGGCTGTTCCGCACCCCCCATCCTCGGGATGCGGACCAGGCCAGCTATCACCTTCTGATCACCCCCCAGGGCGAGCGGTTGCGGCTGGTGGACGATGGCAAGCGGGCCTACGGGGCTGG
Organism: Cyanobium sp.; assembly: GCA_044235655.1. Lineage (GTDB taxonomy): Bacteria > Cyanobacteriota > Cyanobacteriia > PCC-6307 > Cyanobiaceae > Cyanobium. The sequence continues at coordinate 2,499 of JBIIHR010000156.1, forward strand.
CATGTCGGCCTGGGGCGACATGAGCGTGCGCATCCGCCCCACGTCCGTGGGTTCGATCAACAACGTGGCCCTCCATCTGGGCCTGGTGAGCCCTCCCGATGGCCGGGGCGACAGCCCGGCCCACAGCGGCTACACGGCTGACCAGTACCAGGCGGCCGCGGCCCAGGTGTTGCTCTGGCAGGCCCGCTGGGGGATCCCCCTCAACCGTCTCACCACCCATGGGGCGGTGGATCGGAGCCGCAGCCGCTACGACCCCCGCAGCTTCCGCTGGGAGCTGTTCGACCAGGCCTGGAAGGCTGCGGCCAGCCGCTGCGGTTTCACGGCCTATGACACGGGTCTGGCGGCCCCCTGATCTGCCGCGCCCGTGATCTAACTTGAAAACAAAGACAAAGGGGGGCGACCAGCCAGCGATGGAGTCTGCCCCGCAGCTGGATCACCAGGAAGCCAATGGGCCCTAACAGGAGGCCACACCGTCAAGCGCCAGGACCGGGAACCGCCAGGGAGCCCGGCTCCATGGTGATCATCCTGCTGGCCATCCTGGGCATCATGATCGGGGCGGGCACCCTGGTGTCTCGCACCACGCAGGGCCAGCTGGGGAGCCTGGCCAACAGCCAGACCTACGGGGCCCGCAAGGCGGCGGAGGCCGGCATCAGCCGCCTGATCGGGGAGTGGAACAAGCAGGAAAACCGCATGCTGCTGGCCTCCGGAAGCCCCGCCTCCACCTGGATCACCACCAACGAACGGCTGCGCAATCCCTGCACGGCCACCACCATCTACATGGCGTCCGCCACGCCGATCGGCGGGGCGGATCTGGCGGCCTACCGCACCGGGGCCTGGATCAACGTGGTCAACAACGACACGAACGACATCAAGCGCCGCTATCGGCTGCGGCGGGTGACCTTCCGCAAGAGCAATCGGCAGATCTCCACCACCAGGTACACCCAGACCGCCTTCGGCACCGACAGGACGAGTGTGCCCTCGGGCGCGCAGCCCTTTCCCGACATGTCGACCAACACGTCTACATTTGAAGTTCCCAAACCCTTCACTCTCGGCGAGGCCACCGACAGCCACGGCTACCTGGAGGTGGAGGTGGAGGGGCAGGTGCTGCGCAATGGCACCGTGCTGGCCAGCAGCCGGGTGGTGAAGGAATTCCAGGTGGTGCCGAAGTGCTGCTGGCGCTCCTACGGCCGCACCCTGGCCACCGGCGATCCTCCCGAATACGAAATCTATGGAAACGACTGGCGTTCCTGCTCCCCCCCCTCCGGTTTCACCCCAGGCAAGCTGGCCATGCTCACGGGCCTTAACGGTGGTGGCCTCATCACCGATAACGGCAATGCCTGGTCGCTGCGGGTGGATGGCCTGGGCAAACTGAATCCGATCATCTGCACCACCCCTGCCAAAACCTGCGACGGGCCGGATGGTGACACCCTCCCCGATACCAACCAGGTGGTGATCGACAGCTCCGATGGCAACATCGGCGTGACGTCGTTCAATATCAGAATTCCAGATCCCCCAGCGATTCCTTCCGGTGATTTCACCATGGGGCCCCTGGACTCACAGCCATCCAAGAGGGTGAATGGAGGCAATGCGCTCCGGTCCGAAACCATCACTCCCCAGGATGACGGCATTTCGGGAACCATCAATCTGCCCTCCCTCGGCCTCAACCAGGTGGGAGCCACAAATTTCTGCGGCTTTAAAGACGGCGCCTACCACTGCCGACTCTCTGCCATCAGACTGCCGGGGAAC
>JBIIHR010000157.1:0-4230 GCA_044235655.1 Cyanobium sp.
GCAGCAGCTAGGCCTGGGGATGGTGTTCGTCACCCACGACCTCTCGGTGGCCAGCGGGTTCTGTCATCGGGTGATCGTGCTGGAGGGGGGCCGGATCGTGGAGGAGGGACCTGGCAATGCTTTGCTGAGCCAGCCCCGGGCCCCCATCACCCGCACCCTGGTGGAGGCCTGTCCCAGGTTGCCCGCCGCCTCCTAGTCGTTAGCCCTTGAGCCCAGGTAGCACCAGCCCCCTACATTGCGGGCCAGGCCCGAGCCAGCACCGCGCCGTCCCCATGCTCAAAAAATTCCTCTTCTCGGCAAGGCTGCTGTTGGTGGCTCCCGTCTTCGGGCTGCTGGCCGCCAGCGTGGCCCTGTTTGCGAAGGGGCTGCGGCTGGTGCTGGAACAATTGGACAACGCCTTGCTTGCCCCCGCGGAAGGCCATGACCTTCCCTCCTTTGAAGTCAGCGTGCTGGAGGGAATCAACCTGCTCCTGGTGGGGGCTGGATGCCTGGTGCTGGCGTTGGGGATGTTTTCCCTCTTCATCAAACCCCTCCCATTGCCCAGTGCCATGAGGGCCGAGAGCTTCCACAGCCTCAAGGGCCAATTTGCCAATTTCGTGATTATTGCCATGGCGGTCTCCTTTCTCGAGAGCCTGAGCAATCTCCAGGGGATGATGCGCGATCCAAACAGCTCCGGCAGCGAGATCTTCTTCGCCGGTGCGGGCATGGCGGTGGTGACCCTGGCACTTCTGGCCTTCAAATACTGGGGAGGGGAGACCACTCCTGTGGAAAACAGCAGGTCCCAACGGGGACAGGACCCTTCTTAACCGCATAGGTTAGGAGCCCTCCATGCCAGCAGATTCACGGATGCCTGTCTCAACCTCCCCGGCATCGGCCCCTCGGGCCAAGGTGGCCAGAGGCCGTTGGAGCCGGGCCAGGATCGTGCTGGCGGGGTGGATCAGCGCCCTCCTGCCCCTGGCCCCCCTGTCTCCGGCCCATGCCCTGGAGGAGATCGTGGCCTATCTCCCCCTGCTGCAAACGCGCTTCACCCTGAAGGTGAGTGAGCTGAAGAGCCCGGATGCCCTGCGCAATGGCAACAGCGACCTGGCCGAGCTGGATCGGGCCACCAATGGCGCCCTGGGGAGGGAACTCTGGGAGGTGCTCAACCAACCAGTGCCCCTGAGCATCAGCAACATCGTCGATGGCTCGATCGGGTCACCCCTGGTGGAGCAGGCCATGCTGGTGCTCTCGTCCTTCGGGCAGGTGGAAGGGCAGCCAACGGATCTGAGTGGTGAAACTCTCCGCCTGGCGCTGGAACGGGCCTCCGTGAAGGGCAACCCCACCCTGCTGGAGCTGATCGCGGCCCTTCCCGGCGAGCGCCTCAACTTGGACCTCACCCAGGCCAAGGTGATCGCCCGGCGCATGCTGATTCAGCGCGATGAGGCGGAACGGCTGCTCGCCACCCTGCCGCCGGCCCCGGTTCCGGCCACAGCGGTCGTTGCAGGTGTGGCGGCCACCATCCGCACGGTGCAGCTTCCGGTCGCCCACCGTAAAGAGCCCCTGGCCTTGGTGATCGTCGAACCGCAGACGCCAGGGAACGGACGGTTGGTGCTGATCTCCCATGGTCTCTGGGATTCCCCCAAGAGTTTCCTGGGCTGGGGCAGTCTGATGGCCAGCCGGGGCTACACGGTGATCCTGCCCCGCCATCCAGGGAGCGACAACAGCCAGCAGCGGGCTGTGCTCGAGGGGAAGGCTCCGCCTCCCTCTCCCAAGGAGCTGGCGCTCAGGCCCATGGATGTGAGGGCTGCGATCGATCAGGCAGACACCTTGGGATTGCGCTCCAAAGTGAACAATCAGCAGGTGGTGGTCTTGGGCCATTCCTGGGGGGGAACCACCGTGCTCCAGCTGGCAGGTCTGCGTCCAATGGCGGGCCAACTGCTGGACCGCTGCGACGAAGTGGATGACCAAAACCGCAACCTCAGCTGGACCTTGCAATGCAGCTGGCTGCAGGGGGTAAACCAGGCCGCCATCACCGACCGGCGCGTGATCGCCGTAGCGGCCGTGAGTCCGCCGTCATCGCTCCTGTTCCCCCGCGGAGCAGGCCTGGAGATGAGCGGTCGGGTGCTGGTGGTGAGCGGCAGCCGCGATTGGGTGGTGCCCCCCGATCCGGAGGCCATCGACCCCATGCGCTTAGCCCATCGGCGCGGCAACCAGTTGGTGCTTGTCAACGGAGGCGACCACTTCAACCTGCGGCCTGAAGAGCGGGCCGATGGCGGCGTGCTGGGCAACCTGTTGCTGGCCTGGGCTGATGCGGCCTTCGCCGCAGGGGAGGCCGCCCGGCCCGCCCCAGACGCCCCGCCATTGCTGAAGAGGGGAGCCTGGGGCAACACTGAGATGCCGATGGTGGACGCCACGGGGCACCTCGGACAGTGAACGGGGCAAACGCCGTGGCGGAATGACTGATAAAATTGTTGCAATTCAAACTGTATGTTGAATAGGAATAAAAAATGACCGACACGGGAAACCTGAGAATTGCAATATTAATGATGCAAAAGAATGAGATTTCCCTATTACCGCTGTTCCTTCGTTATCACGAGTTCCTTTTCGGCGGACCATCACTTTTTATTTTTGACAATGGCTCGACGGACCCCGATGTGATCGCCGAACTGAGGGCTGCTGAGGATAGAGGAATACGAATTGACTGGGACCATACCGGCCCCAAAAGCTTCGAAGAAAAGGGCAATATCTTTGCGTCATTGATCCAGCACCTCGATCAGACCAATCCGCACGACTTCTACTTCCCATTGGATTGCGACGAATTCATTGCCTGCCTCACTCCAGAGGGCGTTTCCATGAAACGGGAAGAGATTGACCGAGCCCTTTCGCCCTTCAAGGACAGCCCCTCCACCTTGCGCATAAGCCATAAGTATTGGGCCAATCCCCTGCATCGCAACCGCTACAAAGTTTCCACCTATAGCCCGAAATGTTTTTTCGCTAAAGGAAGCTGCGAATTTCTGGATCACGGCTACCACAACGCCAAATCACATGCTGAAACCCCGGACAAAACAACTCCGATTGTTTATTACGAGTTTCACTACAAAACGTATTGCCTGCATCGACGCAATAGCATCGCAAAACTAACTCCTTATCTTTCCGATTATAGCCGAAGAAGCCTGCAACACTTCGTTCACCGCAGATACCACAATCACCATTGCGCCCAAGATCTTCTATTAAGCAAATACGACTATTTATCCTTGTTTTCAATTGGCAAATACCCCATCAAAGACCCCTCTTTTCTTGGCGTGATTGAGCAATTAAGAGTTGATAAACACTTATTATTTGAGCGTGTGCCCCCTTACGGCATTCGGCTGTGGTTGGCCTGGCTGAAGCTCCGAAGCATCGTCAGTGACGTTCTCACAACCCTTCAGGAGCGTTGGGATGATGGTCTCCACTTTGCTCGACGCCTCGTGCGTCGACTCATCAGCGGCCCATAGACCCCGCCAGGAGTTCCTGTAAGAAGCGATCGCCCAGGTGAATGGCCTCCTCCCAGTTGTCGATCTCACTGCGGCCGGAAGCCTTGGTGGGCTTGAAGCTGTGGTCGCCGTTGGCAATCCACTCCACACGCACCTGGGGCGAGAGGGGGTAGGTGGTGACCTCTTCCCTCCTGCCGAAGGGATCGCGCTCCCCCTGCAGGATCAGGGTGGGGGCTGCCAGGGCCGCCAAATGGTCGGTGCGCAGCTGGATGGGGCGGCCTGGTGGGTGGAAGGGATACCCCAGGCAGAGGCAGCCCCGCACCCCCTTGGGGGCAAGTTCATCCACTAACAGGCTGGCCACCCGCCCACCCAGCGACTTGCCTCCGATGATCAATGGTCCCTGGGCTGCCGTTTCGGCCACCACCGCGCGAAAACTGTCCTGTAGCTTCGCCAGGCCATCCGGAGCCGCCTTGCGGCCGGTGAGCCGCTGGCGGGCCATGTAGGGAAACTCGAAGCGCAGCACCCGCCATCCTCGCCCTGCCAGCCCGGTGGCGATGGCCGCCATGAAGGGGCTATCCATCGGCGCCCCCGCCCCATGGGCCAACACCAGGGTGGCCGGGGCGTCGGCGGGGCCATCGATCAGGAGGGGCACCGAGGTTGGTTGGGGTGGGTCGGGATTCCATCTCCGCTGCCCAGCGCGTAACTGAGCACCGCCGACCATTTGTGCCGGGCCGCCTCCGCATCACACCAGATGTCGCGAGCACACTCACTGGCCAGT
>JBIIHR010000158.1:0-4173 GCA_044235655.1 Cyanobium sp.
GCCTTCACGCCCTGGTGCAGGTGGCTGTTCTTCACCTCCACGAAGTTGCCGATGCGGCAATCGGCCTCCAGCACGGCGCCCCCACGCAGCTGGGCATAGGGGCCCACGGTGCAGCCGTTCGCCACCCTCGACTCCCGCACCACCGAATAGAGCAGCTCCACCCCATCGCCGATGGCACTGTCTTCGATCAGGCAGCCTGGGCCGATGCGGCAGCCCTCGCCGATCACGGTCTCGCCACGGAAGTGGCAGCCGGGTTCCACCACCACATCCCGCCCGAAACGGGTGCCATCGCTGAGGGTGCAGCTGGCCGGATCGGTGAAGGTGACCCCTTCCGCCATCCAGTGGCGCCGAAGTCGCTCCTGCAGCACGGCTTCGCATTGGGCCAGCTGGAGGCGGTCGTTGATGCCGTTGGTTTCCTGCCAGTCGGGCACCTCCAGCTGGAGGGCAGGCTGGAGCATGGCCACGGTGTCGGTGAGGTAGAGCTCTCCTTGATCGTTGTCGGTGGTGAGGCGGGGCAACACCTCCGCCAGGCGGGGCCAGTGGAAGCAGTAGATCCCGGCGTTGGTGAGGTCGTTGGCCCGCTGGCTGGGATCACAGTCGCGGTGCTCCACGATCCCCGTCACCTGTCCCTGGTCGTCGGTGAACACCCGCCCGTAGCCGGTGGGATCGGCCAGACGTGCGGTGAGCAGGGTGACGCCGGCACCGCTACTGCGATGGCGCTCCAGCAGGGCCTGCAGGGTTTCGGGGCGGAGGAGGGGCACATCGCCATTGAGCACGAGCAGATCGCCTTTGAAGCCCGCCAGGGGCTCCAGGAGCTGCTGCACGGCGTGGCCCGTGCCGTTCTGGGGTTCCTGCAGAACAAACTCAAGGCCCGAGTGGTGGGCGAGGGCCTGGCGCACGCGCTCGGCCTGGTGGCCCACAATCAGGATCCGGCGCTCGGGGGCCAGCACCTCGGCGCTGTTGAGCACCCGCTCCACCAGGGTGGCACCCGCCAGGGGCTGGAGCACCTTGGGGAGCGCGCTCTTCATGCGCGTGCCCTTTCCGGCGGCCAGGATGGCGATGGCGAGCATCGGGCGGATCGCAAAACTGGCGGGAATCTACCGGCGGGCCAGGGCAGCTTCCGATCCGAGCTCCAAGGGAATCTTGAACGTGACGGCATCGTGCGGGGGTTACAAGTCCCACCGCCGCCGCCAAGCGCTGCTGGAAGGCCGCCTGCCGCTGCCAAGAGCCCCAGCCTGGACTCCTCGTCGGGTTTCCAGGATGGAAGCGGCATCCTCCCTGCCGCTGGGATCCCGATAGGGCTCGCCAGCCGTGCTGGCGAGATGATCCAGCTCCATGGCGGAGAGCTCACGCCAGAGGGGCGAGGGTGCCGGGGGCGTGAAGCTGGCCATGGTGCCGCCACTCCAGCGGTTGCCCGCCGCAGGGAGGTCCTCCGGGAGGTCCAGGGCCACCAGGTGCAGCCCCAGGAGCCCCAGGGCTTCCCGCACCGCCGCCGCGGAGCAGTAGCTAATCCACCGGCCACCGGGCGCCATCAACGCCACCGCTGCCTCCAAAAACTCCAGGGTCCACAGCTGGGGGCAACGCTGGGGTGAAAAAGCGTCGTGCCAAACCAGATCAATCTGGCCCCGCTCCTCGCCCAAGAGCTCCAGCAGGGTCTGGCGGGCATCGCCCCAGGGGAGCTGGCAGGTGGCGCCCTCCCCCCGCCAGCTCCCCTGGGTGAGCAGTTGCTCCAGAGCCTGAAGAGTGGCCGGCTGCCAGGGGCGGCGAAAGTCTCCAGCCGCCAGGGCCAGCTTCAGGGGGCGGGGATCCAGCTCCAGCCCCCACCACTCCAGGTGGAGGCCTCGGATCGCGCAGGCTTCAAGCAACAGCCCCAGGTTGGTGCCCGTGCCCACACACACCTCCACCACCTTCAGGCGAGCGCCGGGCGCCAACCGCTCCAGCTGGGAGGGGGCCAAAAACGTTTCCCGGGCCTCCCTTAGGGCGCCGCGGCCACTGTGGAAACCCTCGCCATAGGCCATGCTCCAAAGGCTGAAGCTGCCATCGTCGCCATGGCGCTCAGCAAACCCATCAGCCGCCTGCTCAGGCGCGGAGGCGGGCCAGGTCATCCCAGAAGACGGGGTAAGACACGGCGGCGGCGGCGCTGTCGTGCAGGCGAGTATCGCCCGCCGCCACCAGGGAGGCCACAGCCAGGCTCATGGCCACTCGGTGATCGGTTTCGCTGTCCACCTCGGCCCCATGGAGAGCGGTGACGCCCTGGATCGTGAGGCCGTCGGGATGTTCCTCAAGGCGGGCCCCCATGGCGCCCAGGTGGCGGGCCATGACGGCCAGGCGATCGGTTTCCTTCACCCGCAGCTCCTCGGCACCGGAAATCCGGCTCACCCCTTCGGCGCAGCAGGCCGCCACCGCCAGCACCGGGATCTCATCCACCAGGCGGGGAATCAGATCGCCACCGATGGTGAACGCCCGCAAGGGGCTGTACACCACCCGCAGATCCCCAACAGGCTCGCCGGCCACATCCCGGGGATTGAGCACCTCGATGGCGGCGCCCATCTGATCAAGCACCTCCAGAATGCCCGTCCGGCTGGGGTTGAGACCCACGTTTTCAATGGTGAGCTCGGCGCCGGGAGTGATGGCGCCAGCCACCAGCCAGAAGGCCGCCGAGCTGATATCGCCCGGCACCACCACCTCCTGCCCGCGCAGGAAGGGGCCGGGGGTGACGGTGACCTCCGTACCCCCAGGGCCCGCCACCACCAGATCGGCGCCGAAGGCCCGCAGCATGCGCTCGCTGTGATCCCGCGAGAGGGCCGGCTCAATCACGGTGGTAGGGCCACTGGCGGTGAGGGCCGCCAGCAGGATCGCGCTCTTCACCTGGGCCGAGGCCACGGGAGTGCGGATCGTGGCGCCATGGAGGTGCTGGCCGGCGATGGCCAGGGGAGCCAAGTTGCCGCCATCGCGGCCATGAATGGAGGCTCCCATCTCGGAAAGGGGCCCCCCCACCCGCCGCATGGGCCGCCGCCGCAGGGAACTGTCGCCGGTGAGCACGAAATGGCGCCCGGCCCGGCCCGCCAGCAGGCCAAGCATCAGCCGCATGGTGGTGCCGGAATTGCCGCAGTCGAGCACGTTCTCAGGCTCCTGGAAGCCATCGAGGCCCACCCCCTGCACCAGCACGGGCTCCCCGGCGCGGATCTCGGACACGCCCACCCCCATGGCCCGCAGGCAGGCGGCGGTGCTCAGGGGATCTTCCGCCGGCAGCAGGCCCTCGATGCGCGTTTCCCCCTCGGCGATGGCGCCGAAGAGCAGGGCCCGGTGGGAAATGGATTTATCGCCCGGCACCCGCACCCGGCCCGCCAGGGAACCACCGCCAGGGAGAAGCAGGGGCGCGGCGGGGGCGGCAACGGCCATGGGGCATGGGTGGGGGCTGGTGGGGGGATCCTATGGAGGGGCCAGCCCACCTTCAGGGCATCACCACCCCCGCCGCCCGCATGGCCGCGGAGAGCGACCACACCTCCACCACCAGCTCATGCCAGGGGGTGATGGTGGCCATGTCGAGGGCCATCGGAGTGGGGGCAGCGGCGCGGAGAGCACGGGCGGCCGCCAGGCCAGCCTGGGCTTCCCTCAAGCGCTCCCCGAAGGCCAGCCGACGGGCTTCAGGGAGCACCCGATCCGGGCAGTGATCCAGCAAAAGGAGGCCCCGGGCGAAGGTTTCTTCGAAATCCAACAGGAGAGGTTGAAGAACCTGATCCAGCAGCTCCCCAGGATCCTCTCCACCGCCAGCCTGGGGGTGGTCCGCGGGCGGGTCTGGGGAAAAGGCCATGGCTCCACCCTAGGGCTCAACCCAGGATCAGGCCGCCCTCCTCGCTGAGGGCAGCACGGGCACTGCGCAGGTCGAAAAGCAGCTCCTGCAGGGTGAGGCGCTGCAGCTCCCGGTTGAGGGCCTGGTTCAACCGCTGTTGCAGGAGGGCCGCGACGCGCTCGGTGGCGGGCTCGATGGCGGGTTCCGCTCCACCCAACTCCTGATGACCCGCTGCCCCCGGCCAGGCCCCTGCAGCGTCCAGAACGCGCCCCAGGGGCAGCTCGGCTGGAGGGCAAGCAAGGCGATAGCCGCCGTTGCGCCCCCTTCTGGCCTCCAGCACCCCGGCGCGACGGAGCCTCAGCAGCAACTGCTCCAGGTAG
>JBIIHR010000159.1:0-4142 GCA_044235655.1 Cyanobium sp.
CTTCTCCGCCGCCAGGCGGGCCCTGCTGGCGATGGCGCCGCGGAGGTGGAGGAGGGGTTGGTGGAACGATTGCTGTTGCAGCTCGCTGGGTTCGAGCAGGGGCATGAAGCGGTCCAAAGCACCGCCAAGAGCCCCGGTGTCATCCATGGCCAGTTGGTTTGTGAGCAACTGGGCCAAGGGCACATCCCCCAGGTCGGCTCCCTCATCCGTCCCCCGACTGATGGCCTCCAGGCGCGGCGCCCCGAGATGGGCTTCCTCCAGTTCAGTGATGGCAGCCCAGAGGCGGCGATGGTGCTGCAGGCAGAAATCCTCCTGCTCCCAACTCCGCAAGTGCTGCCTGATCTCCGCCCGGATGTGGGGGCAGTGCAGGTAGAGCTGGAGAATTTCCCCTTCGGCTCGCTCCTGAATCCCCGCCGTGGAAGGGGTGTCCCAGCGACTGGCCCGTCCATGCCAGCGCTGGCCCTTCACCTGCTGCCGCAGATCGTTTTCCAACTGCAAGGTGAGCCTGGCTTGCCCCCCGGAGAGCCGTTCGGCCACCTTTTGCAGGTAGCGGCTGCGCACGGCGCTCTGGGGAAGCTTGCCCAACAGGGCCACCAGGGCCGCCACCGCCTGTTGAAACTGATCACTACGAGATAGATCCCGCCCCTCCAACACCTGGTCGATCTGCCAATCCAGCCACAGGGGGGCTCCGTCCAGCAGGGCCCGATAGTTGCCCGCCCCCTGGGAGCGCAGGTACTCATCGGCGTCCTTCCCTTCCGGGAGCTGCAACACCCGCAAGTCCACCTGGCCCTGCAGAGCCAGATGTTCCACCTCCCCGATGGCCCGCTCTGCAGCGCGCACGCCAGCGCGGTCGGCATCGAAGTTCAGCACCAGCCGCTTGCTGTCGCAACAGCGGCACAGCTGGGTGATCTGCTGACGGCTTAGGGCCGTGCCCAGGGCCGCCACCGCTTGGGTGATGCCGGCGGCATGGAGCGCAATGGCATCGAAGTAGCCCTCCACCACCACGGCCTGATCCGCCCGGCGGATGGGATCCGCCGCCCGATCCAGGGCGAACAGGTGGCTGCCCTTGGAAAAGACCTCCGTTTCCGGGGAGTTCAGATACTTGGGCTCGGCCCCATCCAGGGATCGGCCGCCAAAGCCGATCACCCGACCCTGGCGATCCCGGATCGGCACCATCACCCGGTGCCGAAAACGGTCGTAGAACCCACTGCCTCCCTTCCGCGGCACCACGAGGCCAGCAGCCTCCAGCATTTCGGGGGTCATGCCCTCCACGGTGGAGAGGTGGGACAGGAGCCCGTCCCAGCGATCGGGGGCATAGCCGAGCTGGAAATCCGCCAGCGTGGCTTCGCTCAGTCCTCGGGTGTCCTTCAGGTAGCCGAGAGCCTCCTTCCCTTCCGGACTGCGGAGCTGGGCCTGAAACCAGCCGGCCGCCAGGCTGAGCACGCGATGCAGGAGCTCCCGGCGGGAGAGTTGCTGACGGAGCCGTTCCTGCTGGGGACCCTCCAGGGTCTCCACCGGCAGCTGATAGCGCCGGGCTAGCTCCAGAACCACATCACTGAAGCCGGAGCGCTGGAACTCCATCAGAAACTTGATGGCGTTCCCCCCGGCCCCGCAGGAGAAGCAGTAGTAGATCTGCTTGGCGGGCGACACCGTCATCGAGGGTGAGGTGTCGTCGTGGAAGGGGCAGACCCCCACAAACTCCCGCCCCTTCTTCTTGAGCACCACGTGCTCACCCACCACATCCACGATGTCGGCCCGCTCCTTGACGGCCTCGATCGTGCGGGGGTGGAGGCGGGGAAGGGCCAAGACCAGCGCCGAATGGGGAAGGGCTCCCATTGTGGGGGCTGGGTCCAGGTCAGGGACCCCCACCGGCTCAGCTGGCGCTATTCCTCATGGGCAGGGGATAGGTGAGCCACTCCTGTTCACCTTCGGGTGCCTGGCCCGAGGGCCTGGCCAATCGCCAGCTTTCACCCCGATCCCCCCGCTCCAGAAAGATCTCGAAGGGAGAGTCCACGCGGAAGGGATCCTTCCCCAGTCGCCAGTCGAAGCGGCCCGCGATGCGCAAACCCTGACCCTGTCCGATCGTCACCGGCTCCTGCTGCTCCACCCGCACCCGGCTCACCACGGGGGCACCCACGCTGTCGAGGCTCAACGCTCGCGCCACATCCGCCTGGGTGAGTTGGATCTGCAACGCCAGGGCATTCAGCAGGGCGCCCTGCGGTGGGCCGCTGGCGGCCGTGCAAGACCCCAGCCCCAGGGCAAGGGAGCCCAGAAGAACCATGAGAACGGCAAAGTGAAGTGCCTCTCTCAACCACCGCGTCCCCCAACGTGCCTGGGGAAGCGGGATTTCCCTGATGGGACCACTGGGCACGATGGTGCAGCTCTCTGGTGTGACGCTAGCGATCCCTGCCCCTTGGCAAGGAGGGCACACTGGGCTGCACTCAGGATGCCCATGATTGGTTGGTTGCAGGGACAACTCCAGGATCCCTGGCAGCAGGCAAACCGCTGTGGGCTGCTGATCATCTGCCAGGGCGTGGGATACGAGGTGCAGGTGAGCCAGCGGCTCTGGGCCCAACTGCCTCCCCCCGGGGATCCCATCACCCTGCATGTGCACCACAGCATTCGGGAGGATGGCTGGACCCTTTTCGGCTTTGAGAGCCGCCATGAACGGGAGCTGTTTCGCGAGCTCGTCGCCGTTAATGGGGTAGGTCCCCAGATGGGGCTGGCTCTCCTGGGGGCAATGGGCCTCGAAGACCTGGTGGGCGCCATCGTGGAAGGCAACACCAAGCTGCTGAGCCAGGCTCCAGGGGTGGGCAAACGCACAGCCGAGAGGCTGGCCCTGGAGCTCAGGCAGAAGCTTCTCGATCGCTTCGCTGTGCTGGTGGGGCCCGCCGGGCTTGCCGTCTCGTCGGGAGGGGGAGATGGCCCTTCCGAAGCGCCTCCCATGCAGGGCGATGAGCTTCAGAGCACCCTGATCGCCATGGGATACGACCGGATGGAGATCCACGCTGCAATGAGGGCTGTGGCCTCCCAGGGTTTGGATCCGGCGGCCGATGGGGAACGGTGGTTGGGCGATTGCCTGCGCTGGTTGTCCCGGGCTGCGGCCTGACCAGAGCGGCATCAACACGGTAAAGTTGAGGTTTGAATGCAAAGCGCCGGGCGCTGACCATGCCGCTACCCACGATCCGCAAGCAGGAACTGATCAACACCCATCAGCAACACGGCACCGACACCGGATCTGTGGAAGTTCAGGTGGCGATGCTGAGTGATCGGATCAGTCAACTCAGCAGCCACCTGCAAAAAAACATCCACGACTTCTCCTCCCGCCAGGGTCTGCTGAAGATGATTGGCCGGCGCAAGCGTCTTCTCGGCTATCTCCGCCATCAGAGCGAGGAGCGCTACGGCGCCCTGATCGAAAAGCTCGGAATCCGCGGCTGATCGTCCATGGCCTCGGATCGGCAGCGACGCGCTGCCAAAGCCAAACAGGCAAGAAAACCTTCCCCCGGCACTTTGCCGCCGAAGGGAGCCTCGGGCCGCATCAACCAGGCGATCCCCGATGCGGTGGCCAACAGAATGGCCCGGAGGATTGCCATCGCCACTGGCATTCCCACCATCCTCGGCATGGGGGTGTTCATCGCCAGCTACGTGCTTGTGAGCCGGCACCTCCTCGACATTCCTCCCTCCGCTACTCTCCTCGCCTCCGGTGCCTGTTTCCTCCTTGGCTTGCTCGGCCTGAGTTATGGAGTGCTGTCCGCTAGCTGGGAAGAGGCGTCCGGCAGCCTGTTGGGGGTCGAGCAGATTCCTGTGAACCTGGCCAGGGTGAAAGCCTCCGTGCGAGCCCTTCGCGACGGAGCCCAGACTGGAGGGAATGGTCCCTCCTGAGTCCTGTTCAGAGCCTTCGGCCTGAGGCCTCGAGAAGGGAGGCCCGAAACTGGGCGGATTCCAGGGTGGTCAGGGCGGACGGTCCATCACTCACGCAGAACTGATGCCCCAGTCGTACGTAACGACTGGATCCTGCCGTCCCGATCTTGGCCACCACCGGCACCCGCTGCACGCCCAGCTCCTGATCGGGCCTGTGCCGCTGCAGACATTCTCGGAGCCGGTGCTGAATGGCGATGTCACCCGCCTGGTCCACCGGCAGT